>CALXIU010000063.1 GCA_944388415.1 uncultured Ruthenibacterium sp.
ACTCGGTGGAGGAGTGCTACAACTTCGCCTCGCAGACGTACCTCGGCGTCGGGCTGTACAACTATCTGCACGTCCTGCACGACCCGTACTTTTTGCAGGCCGTGCGCAACACGTTTTTGCTCGTCGTCATCACCGTGCCGCTCTCGACCGGCCTCGCGCTGCTCATCTCGACGGGCCTCAGCTCCATCCGCCCGCTGCGGCAGCTGTATCAGACGATCTACTTCCTGCCCTACGTCACGAACACGCTCGCCGTCGGCCTCGTGTTCATGGTGCTGTTCCAAAAGACGGAGTACACCGACGGCCTCGTGAACCTCGTGATCCGCTGGTTCGGGGGCGAGAGCGTCGACTTCATCAACGGCCCGTACTGGGCGAAGATGTTCGTTCTGTGCTTCTACACGATCTGGGTCGTGCTGCCGTTCAAGATCCTCGTGCTGACCAGCGCGCTCGCGTCCGTCAATCAGGACTACTACAAGGCCGCGCGCGTCGACGGCACATCCCGCACGCGCATCTTCTTCCGCATCACGCTGCCGATGATCTCGCCGATGATCGTCTACCTCGTCATCACCGGCTTCATCGGCGCGTTCAAGGCGTACAGCGACGCCGTCGCGCTGTTCGGCACGGACCTCAACGCCGCCGGGATGAACACCATCGTCGGCTACGTGTACGACATGCTCTACGGCGACAGCGGCGGCTACCCGTCGTACGCCTCGGCCGCGGCTGTCATTCTGTTCGCCATCGTGCTGACGATCACGTGCATCAATCTGCTCGTCAGCCGCCGCGGCGTCGAGCGGGGGAGGTGAGACGCATGAAACATTCGGATTACGCGGCGACGCAGCGCGCCGCCGGGCGCAGGAGCGCCGCGGTCAAGGCGGCGACGTATTTTGGCCTCACCGTCTGGGCGCTCGTCGTCCTGTTCCCGTTCTACTGGATGGTGCTCACGTCGGTCAAGAGCTACGGCGCGTACAACTCCGAGCACACGCCCGTGTTCTTCACGCTCTCGCCCACGCTGGAAAACTACAGGCAGGCGTTCACTGCCGTGCCGCTCGCGGGCTACCTGCTCAACACGCTGATCTTCTCGGTCATCACCACGGCCGCGATGGTCGTCGTCAGCACGCTCGCGGCGTACGCGTTCGCGCGGCTCGAGTTCCGCGGCCGCAGCCTCGTGTTCGGCATCTTCCTGTCGATGATGATGATCCCCACCGAGCTCGTCGTCATCACGAACTTCGTCACGATCACGAACCTCGATTTGCGCAACAGCTTCCCCGGCCTGATTTTGCCGTCCATCACGTCGGTGTTCTACATCTATCTTCTCAAGGAGAGCTTCGAGCAGGTCCCCGATGAACTGTACCGCGCCGCGCGCGTCGACGGCACGTCCGACCTCAAATACCTGTGGAAGGTCATGATCCCCATCTGCCGCCCGACGCTCGTCACCGTCACGATCCTCAAACTGATCGAATGCTGGAACTCGTACGTCTGGCCGCGCCTCATCACGGACGATCAGGCATACTTCCTCGTGTCGAACGGCATCCAGCAGATCCGAGAGGAGGGCTTCGGCCGCGAGAACGTCCCCGCGATGATGGCGGCCGTCGTCGTCATCTCCGTCCCTCTGATCGTGCTGTTCCTCGCGTTCCGCGGCAAGATCATGGAGGGCGCGTCGAGGGGAGGGATCAAGGGATGAAACGCATCTTTCGCCTCCTCGCCGCGCTCGCGGCGTGCGCGCTGATTTTTGCGGGCTGCCACGGCAGCCGCGAGCAGGCCGCCTTCACCGTGCCCGATTCGTTCGACGAGACGCGCGAGTACGAGATCACGTTCTGGGCCAAGAACGACACGAACAAGAGCCAGACGGACATCTACAAGCAGGCCATCGCGGACTTCGAGGCGCTGTATCCGAACGTCACCGTCACGCTGCGCCTCTACACCAATTACGGCGACATCTACAACGACATCATCACGAACATCTCCACCGGCACGACGCCGAACGTCTGCATCACGTACCCCGACCACATCGCCACGTACCTGACGGGCGACAACGTTGTCGTGCCGCTGGCCGAGCTGTTCGACGACGCGCGCTACGGCCTCGGCGGCAGCGAGCTGCGCTTCGACGGCCCCACGAAGGACGAGGTCGTGCCGAAATTCCTCGAGGAGTGCCGCATCGGCGGCGAGTACTACGCCATTCCCTACATGCGCTCCACCGAGGCGTGCTACGTCAACAAGACGTACGTCGAGGCGCTCGGCTATACGCTGCCCGAGATGCTCACGTGGGACTTTGTCTGGGAGGTCTCCGAGGCCGCGGCCGAGAAGGACGCAAACGGCGTCTACAAGGTCAACGGCCAGCAGGTGATGATCCCGTTTCTCTACAAATCCACCGACAACATGATGATCCAGATGCTGCGCCAGAAGGGCGCGGGCTACTCGACGGAGGCGGGCGGCATCGAGCTGTTCAACGACACGACGTCGCAGCTTCTGCTCGACATCGCGGACCACACGGCGGCGGGCGCGTTCTCGACGTTCAAGATCTCCGGCTATCCCGCGAACTTCCTCAACGCCGGCCAGTGCATCTTCGCCATCGACTCCACCGCGGGCTCCACGTGGATGGGCTGCGACGCGCCGCTCATCGACATCGCCGAGGACGAGCTCGTCGAGTTCGAGACGCAGGTCATGATGATCCCGCAGTTCGACCCGGACGATCCGCAGATGATCTCGCAGGGCCCGTCCGTCTGCGTGTTCAACAAGGACGACCCGCAGGAGGTGCTGGCCTCGTGGCTGTTCGCGCAGTTCCTGCTCACAAACGACGTGCAGATCGCCTACTCGCAGACGGAGGGCTACGTCCCTGTCACGACGAAGGCGCAGCAGGACCCGGCGTATCAGGACTACCTCACCCGCGCGGGCGAGGACGACGACATATACTACGACGTCAAGCTGAAGGCCGTCGAGCTGCTGCTCAGCCACATGGACGACACGTTCGTCACGCCGGTGTTCAACGGCTCCGCGTCGCTGCGTGACGCGGCGGGCCAGCTCATCGAGAGCGTGACAAAGAGCGTGCGCCGCGGCCAGACGGTCGACGCGGCGTATCTCGACACGCTGTACGACGAGACGCTCGCGCTCTACCACCTCGACGCCGTGACGGGCGCGGGCGGCAAGGCCGACCTCGGCCCGCTGCCGGGCACGGCCGTCGCGCTGCTCGTCTCGCTCGCGGCGGCGTGGGCGCTGATCCTCGCGTATCTCATTGTCACCCGCGTCCGAAGCCGGAAAACGGTGAAAAAAGACGCAGAACGCGGCGCGGACGGTTGATTTTCGCTCGAAATCCGCTATAATAAGAAGGATGTTTGCAGGGGTTTGCAAACAGGAAAGTGTACCGAAGCATCCAATGCGATCCAAGGAGGAAGTCAAAGATGAAAAAGTTTGTTTCCGTTTTCCTCGCGCTCGCCATGGCCTGCGCCATGGCCGCCTGCGCGGGCGGCGCGAGCAGCAGCTCCAGCCAGCCTGCCTCCGAGCCTGAGTCCGAGGCCTCGTCCGTCGCCGAGTCCGTCTCCACGCCCGCTGCGTCCGGCGAGGTGATGAGCTACGACGAGTACATGGCCGCCGCCGTCGACGACGAGGTCACCGTCGAGGTGTACGTGCAGGCGAAGCAGTCCTGGTGGGAGGACAAGGCCACCATTTACGCGCAGGACGAGGACGGCGCGTATTTCGTGTACGACATGGCGTGCTCCGAGGAGGACTATGACAAGCTCGTTCCCGGCACGTGCATCCGCGTCACCGGCTACAAGGCCGAGTGGTCGGGTGAGATCGAGATCATGGACGGCACGTTCGAGTTCGTCGAAGGCGCCGACACCTTCATCGCCGAGCCGCTCGACGTCACCGAGCTGCTGGGCACGGACGAGCTGATCGACCACCAGAACGAGCTCGTCACGTTCACGGGCCTGACGGTCGAGGCCGCCGGCCAGGACGACGCGGGCAACGACGTCGCGTTCCTGTACGCGTGGGACGGCTCCGGCTCTGAGGGCGACGACCTGTACTTCAACGCGTCGTACAACGGCGAGACGTACACCTTCACCATCGAGTCCTACCTGTGCGACAGCACCACCGAGGTCTACTCCGCCGTCAAGGCGCTGGAGATCGGCCAGACCATCGACATGGAGGGCTTCCTGTACTGGTATGAGGGCGTCAACCCCCACATCACGTCCGTGACGGTCGTGGAGTAATTCCCGCAACACGAGGCACGCCCCGGCGCAAAAGCGCCGGGGCGTGCTTTTTTGCATCGTCACTCCGTCGGAAGCTGCGCGATCTCTGCGCGCAGCGCGTCGGCGAAGCCCTGTTCCGTGTCTGTCAGCCGCGCGCGGGAAATGAGCGCGTCGCAGTACACATTGCCTGAGCGGCACGGCTTTTGAACCAGCCCCTCACGCGCGAGCGCGTCGAACGGCACGGGGCTCACCCACATGTAGCTGCCCTTCACGCACCGCAGCAGGTCGAACTGCCCCGCGCGGTCGTACACGCGGATGGGCGCAGCGGCGCCGGGCGAGGCCTCGCCCGGCTCGTCCGGCGGCAGCACGGGCGTCAGGTCGCCGTGCACCAGCTGCGGATACTGCGCCAGCAGGTGATAGGGCAGTTCCCGCAGCGCCGCCAGCGGGTGGTCCTCGCTCATCAGCACCACCATCGGGAAGCGCCACAGCAGTTCCGAGCGCAGATGGTTCTCATCGCACAGCGATGTGAAGTACGCTTTGTGCGCGTCCTGATACCGCAGCACGCCCACGCCCGACGCGCCGGACGCCACGGCGCGCACCACTTCCACCGCTGTCAGCTCGCGGAAGTCCAGCTCGGTGCCCGCGTCGAGCGTGCCCGCGTACCGTGCGAACGCCGCGCTCACGTAGCTCGCGCGCGGTGCGGCGACGCACAGCCGGTGCGTGCGTTCGTCGGACGAGCCGTACAGATGCTCCAGCGTGTCCATCTGCGCTGTGATGCTGCGCGCGTAGACGAGGAAATCCTCGCCCGCCTTCGTCGGCACAACGCCCTTCGCCGTGCGGCGGAACAGCGGCGCGCCCACCTCGCCCTCCAGCTCCTTGATGCTCTTTGAGAGATTCGGCTGCCCCATGTACAGATTGCGCGCGGCCTGCGTGATCGACCCCGTGCGCGCGATCTCCACCACGTAGCGAAGCTGCTGCAAGTTCATCGTCGTCCTCCTGATATGCTTTTGTCATATGACCGGTATATCTATTATACATTACCCAAACGCGTTGTAAAATGTTAATATTTTAACAAGGAAAGAAATTTCCGAACAACATATCACACATCCATCTTACATACGATATCAGGAGGACTGCAATTATGGCTCGTTTTACTCTGCCCCGCGATCTGTATCACGGCAAGGGCTCGCTGGAGGAACTGAAGAATCTGAAGGGCAAAAAGGCGATCGTCGTCGTCGGCGGCGGCAGCATGAAGCGCTTCGGCTTTCTGGACAAGGCTGTCGGCTATCTGAAAGAGGCCGGCATGGAGGTCGCGCTGTTTGAGAACGTCGAGCCGGACCCCTCCGTCACGACCGTCATGAAGGGCGCGGAGGCCATGCGCGCGCTTGAGCCGGACTGGATCGTCGCGATGGGCGGCGGCTCTCCCATTGACGCCGCGAAGGCGATGTGGGCGTTCTATGAGTATCCCGAGTGCACGTTCGAGCAGCTGATCACGCCGTTCAGCTTCCCGACGCTGCGCACGAAGGCGAAATTCTGCGCCATCCCCTCGACGTCCGGCACGGCCACCGAGGTCACCGCGTTCTCTGTCATCACGGACTATGACAAGGGCATCAAGTATCCTCTCGCCGACTTCAACATCACGCCGGACGTCGCCATCGTCGACCCGGATCTGGCCGAGAAGATGCCCCCGAAGCTCACCGCGCACACCGGCATGGACGCCATGACGCACGCCATCGAGGCGTATGTCTCCACGCTGCACTGCGACTACACCGATCCCCTCGCGCTGCACGCCATCAAGATGATCCACAACGACCTGAAGAAGTCGTATGACGGCGACATGGAAGCGCGCGACCGCATGCACAACGCCCAGTGCCTCGCCGGCATGGCGTTCTCGAACGCTCTGCTGGGCATCGTCCACTCGATGGCGCACAAGACGGGCGCTGCGTTCTCCGGTGGCCACATCATCCACGGCGCTGCGAACGCGATGTACCTGCCGAAGGTCATCAAGTACAACTCGAAGAACGCCGAGGCGGCCGAGCGCTACGCCGAGATCGCCCGCTTCATCAACCTCAAGGGCGAGACGACTGAGGAACTGGTCGACGCGCTGATCGCCGAGCTGCGCGAGATGAACCGCCAGCTGAACATTCCTCTTGCCATCAAGAACTACGGCGAGGGCGGCGTTATCGCCGAGAAGAGCATCATCGACGAGCAGGAGTTCCTCGCGAAGCTGCATGACGTCGCGGCGAACGCCATCGGCGACGCCTGCACGGGTTCGAACCCCCGTCAGCCGAGCCAGGAGGACATGGAGAAGCTGATGCTGGCCGTCTACTACGACAAGGAGATCGACTTCTGATCTCTCTCCCGCGAAAAACGACAAAAAATTTCCCGCTCATGCAAAGTTTCGGTACTCCCGTCCGACACTTTGTGATATACTGAAAAGGCGAAGCCGCGATTGGCCAGCGGCTTCGCCTTTTTCCACGGGGAAGGGAAATCAGAGCTAAGGAGTGAAACGGCTGTGTATAGGATTGTAGAAAAACAGGCGCTGAACCCGACGGTGACGAAGATGGTCATCGAGGCGCCGCTGGTGGCGAGGAAGGCCCAGCCGGGGCAGTTCATCATCTTCCGCGCGTCGGAGGACGGCGAGCGCGTGCCCCTGACGA
>CALXIU010000064.1 GCA_944388415.1 uncultured Ruthenibacterium sp.
TGGGCACCGGGAAGCCCTTCTTCGGGCGGTTGGCCCACTCGTCCGGCAGCGATTTGTTCGCCGCGTGGCGGAACACGACCTTCGTGTGCGTGCCCTGGATGCGGTAGTCCGTCGGGATGGTCTCGGCGAACGCCATGACCTCCCTGTCGAGGAACGGCACGCGCAGCTCGAGGCTGTGCGCCATGCACATCTTGTCCGCTTTGAGCAAAATGTCGCCCGGCAGCCACATGTTCATGTCGAGGTACTGCTTTTTCGTCACCTCGTCCGCGCCCTTGACGCGCGCGTAGTACTTCGCGGCCATCTCGCGCGGGTGCGGGCCGTGGCTGTACTTCGGCTTGACGATCGCGGCGGCCTCCGCCTCCGGGAAGACGAGCGCCTGGCCGAGGAAGTAGTCCTCCGGGCGCTCGGAGCACTTGAGCAGGAAGTTTTTGCCCTTGAAATACGGCATTTTTTTCGCGGCGGCCGCGGCCGCGCGGCGCACGCCGAGCGGGGTGCGCTTGAATTTCTCCATCGCGGGCGTGTCGCCGTACCACTCGTAGCCCGCGAACAGCTCGTCCGCGCCCTCGCCCGAGAGCACGACCGTCACGTGCTCGCGCGCGAGCTTTGCGAGGAACCACAGCGGCACGCTCGACGGGTTCGACTGCGGCTCGTCCATGTGGTACTGGATGTCGGAGAACGCGTCGAAGCACTCGTCCGCCGTGATGAGCTTGCGGATGTTCGTGATGCCGAGCTTTTCGCTGAGCTCGGCCGCGTAGTTCGTCTCGTTGAATTTGTGCATGTCGAAGCCGACGGAGAACGTGTCGTCCGGCATCAGGCACGCGGCGATGTAGCTGGAATCGACGCCGCCCGAGAGGAACGCGCCCACTTCCACGTCCGCGATGCGGTGCGCCGCGACGGACTCGTGCACGACGCCGTCGAGCTGTTCGGCGCACGATTCGAAATCGCTCTGCTTCGCCTCGAACTTGCAGTCCCAGTAGCGCTTGACCTCCATCTTCCCGCTTTCGAACGTGAAGTAATGCGCCGCGGGCAGCTTGCAGACGCCCTTGAAAAACGTCTCTTCCGTCGCGGAATACTGCAAGGTCAGATACGGCAAGAGCGCGTCGGGGTTGACCTCCTTCACGAAACCGGGGTGATCGAGGAAGCTCTTGATCTCGCTGCCGAAGAGGAGGTCCCCGTCCGGCAGGCGGTGGTAGTAAAACGGCTTGATGCCGAAGATGTCGCGCGCGCCGAACAGGCGGCGGCGCTTTGCGTCCCAGACGACGAACGCGTACATGCCGCGCAGGCGGTAGACGAGATCGGCGCCACACTCCTCGTAGCCGTGGACGAGCACCTCGGTGTCCGCCCCGCAGTGGAACGTGTGGCCGCGCGATTCCAGCTCCGCGCGCAGCGACTGGAAGTTGTAAATTTCGCCATTGAACACGACGGCGACGCCGCCGTCCGCGCTCTTCATCGGCTGCGCGCCCGCGTCGGACAGGTCGAGGATAGACAGCCGCCGGAAGCCGAGCGCCACGCCGGTGTCAAAATACATGCCACCCATGTCCGGGCCGCGGTGGACGATGCGGTCCATCATGCGCGAGAGGTCGCGCTCGCGGTCGTTTGTCTTGCCGGTGAATCCGATAAAGCCGCACATAGTTGTTCACTCCGTTTCAAATCCGATGGGCGTCTTGCCGAACGCGCGGATGGCGTTTTCGGCGAGGACCTCCATCGAGTCGATGTATTCGGGGCCGAGGCGCTCGGCGCGCTTGACGAGCGACAGCTCGGTGCAGCCGAGGATGAACCGCCCGCAACCCTTCGCGCGCAGATCGTGCGCGGCGGCGAGGAATTTTTCCATATCCGCCGGGCGGCCCGTCTTGATGTCGCCGTAGATGACGTCCATCACGAGCTTCTGGTGCTTTTCGTCCGGCACCTCGCACGCGACGCCGAGCGCGTCGCACACGCGCTGGTACGTGCGCGCCTTGACCGTGCCCGCCGTGGCGAGAATGCCCACCTTGCGGCACCCGCCCGCCTTCGCGCGCAGCACCGTCTCCTCCACCATGTTGAGGATGGGCACCGGGATGGTCTCGTTGAGCCTGTCGTAAAAATAGTGCGCGGTGTTGCACGGGATGGCCAGCACGTCCGCGCCGAACGTCACGAGCCTCCGCGCGTCGTCCGCCATGATGTCGAACGGGTTCTCGTCGCTCTCGCCGAGGATGTAGGCCGTGCGGTCGGGCGTCGTCGCGCGCGAGTTGATGATGACGTCGATGTGGTCCTGGTCGCGCTCGGCCTTCGTGTGCATCGTCAGAAGTTCGTAGAAATACACCGTCGCCATCGGCCCGAGGCCGCCGAGGATGCCGAGGACCTTCGGGGTCTTTTCCTCCATGGAACAGCGCTCCCTTTCACAATTTGTCATTTGCAATAGATTTTATACTTTTTGTAATAACGGTGCATGTGCACCATCCAGTAGGCGAGGCGCTTGGGGTTCGTGGCGAGGTCGTAGCGGTAGCCGAAGCTCGTCGTCTCCTTGCCCTCGCGCGCGAGCTGCTTCGCCCTCGCGATGAAGTCGGGGTCCTTGACGTACTTCCACACGACGCCGCGCGGCACCGAGTGCCAGAACGACGCGTCTTTGTGCATGTGGCAGGGGCCGAGGTCGTGGCCGAGGACGCGGTCCTCGACGACATAGCGCGCGATGTTCAGCCCCGCGCCGGTGACGTAGTAGTTCGAGCGGCCCTGCCGGAGGTTGATCTCAAACACGCGGTACGAGCCGTCGCGCTCGTCGAGTTTGATGTCGAAGTTCGCGAAGCCCGTGTAGCCGATGTCCTCGAGGAAATCGCGCAGCTTCGTCATCAATTCCCCGTTGTACTCGGTGAGGATGGCGGCGTGGTTGCCGCGCGCCTTCGGCGTGTGCTCCTCGAGGCCGACGTGGCCGAGGCACATCATCTTGACCTTCGCGTCCTTGTCGCAGTACGCCGTCAGCACGCGCATCCGGCAGTCGGGGCCGGGGATCGTGTCCTGGATGAGCACGATGTCCGGGTAGCCGGAGGCGTAGATCTCGGCGAGGATCTTCGCGGCCTCGGCGGGGCTGCCGGCGGTGTAGACCTTCTTCATGCCGTCGAACGGGTATTTCCAGTAGAGGATGCTCGACGACGGCTTGACGATGACGGGGTACGAAAACCCGAGCGCGTCCTCGCCGAGTGCGGAGGCGTCGAGCGCCTCATGCGCGCAGAACGTCTTCGGGTAGGGGATGGCATACTTGTCGCACATCTGATAGAAATCGGCCTTCGAGACGAGCTTGTCCCGCAATTCGGCGTCGATATACGGCGCGACGCAGTTTTCGGGCAAGCGGTCCTTGACCTCCATCAGAAGGCCGGCGTAGTCGTCGGTGCAGCCCATGACGACACAGGTCTTGTCCGCGTGGGCGCGCGCGAAGTCCGTGACCGTTTTGACAAGCGTCTCGGGCGTGTCGATGTCCGGGATGTACGTGCATTTCACGATGCGGCTGTACATCGTGTCGCCCATCGCCCAGCGGCCGAACGCGTGGCTGACGACGCCGTATTCCTCGTGGAACGCGCGCGCGACGGAATAACAGTTCATATCCGCGCCGATGAGCACCGGCACGAATGAAACGGAATTTGACATATGAAAAAACTCCCTGAAAATACAATGATACTACTTTATTATATGCGCAAATCCCGCGTTGTCAATGCGCGCGGCTCAGGTGTGGAAGCGCTTGCGCACCTCCTCGCGCAGGCGGGGGCGCAGCCGCACGACGAGCAGCGTCGCGATCATGACGAGCGCGACGGCCGCGCAGATCAGCGACCAGACGGGCGCGAACGCGGCGCGCAGATAGACGTCGATCAGCGCCTCCAGCGCGATCAGGAACACGGCCAGCGCGCCGAGGGCGGTCATCGTCGTCGTGAGGATGGAGCGGTGCAGCGCCGCGACGATGCACGGCGCGGCCACGGCGGCGGCAACAGCCAGCGCGATGGGCAGCGCGAGGCGGAAGTACCAGTCCCAGCCGCCCGTCAGGCGCGCCACGAGCGCGATGTAAAGCATCACGGCCGTGAGGTCGAGCGCGGCGCGCCACGCCGGGTGCGCGCGCCACAACAGCGGCGTGACGGCCAGCACCCAGAACAGCGCCGCTCCGCCGACGGCGTACGCCGCCCACGGGACGCCGGGCGCGAAGACAAACCGGTTGAGCGCAGCGCAGCACGCGGACGCCGCCGCGAGCATGACGGTGACGGTCAATCCCGCGCCGCGCCGGTCGACGGGGGCCACCTCGCCGCGCCGCTCGGGGAACGCGCCGGGCGCGCCGGGCACGGCGGGCGCGCGGGGGTTGACGACAGGCGTGCCGCACAGCGGGCACGACGCGGCGGCGGCGTCCAGCTCGACGCCGCAGTTCACACAGTAGGACATTCGCCTGCCTCCTTTCTGTTGGAGATGACTTTGACCGGGATGCCGCGCCGCACGAGGAAGCAGAAAAATTCCCGCTCGAGGTGCGTCTCGCGGATGGCGCCGGAGAATGAGACGCACAGTTCATCGCCGCACGTGATGGCGGCGCAGTTCGTGAGGCCCGTGTACGACCGGCCGAGGATCATCTCGGCGCGGCGCACGTGAGGGCGCATCTCGTCCGGCAGCGTCAGGATGCCGGGGTTCGTGAGCGTCATCGAATACGGCCGCTCGCCGACGAGGCGGAAGCCCAGCGCCATCGCGGCGTTTTTCAGCGGGCTGGGCACGAGGCGCAAAAGCTTCGAGCGTTGCAGCGCGACGTTCTGCGTCATGTACGCGCCCAGCTCCTGCCGCGTCAGGTGCAGGCGCATGTAGTGGTGCACCTGCGAGACGATCTCCTCGAACGTGTACTCGCCCAGCTCGGGGTCGATGCACGGCCGGACGGTCAGGATGAAATTGCGCAGCGTGCGCGTCTCGAAAAACGGGCGCAGGTTGACGGGCACGACGAGCGCGACGGGCTTTTCGCGCCGGCGGCCCTCGCGGTGCTGCACGACGATCAGCGCGCGGATGAGCGCCGCCGCGAGGTATTCCGTGACGGTCGCGCCGAGCTTTTTCGCCTCGGCGCGGACGCGCGGCGCGCTCATCAGGCCCATCGTGACGTTGAGCGTGTAGAACGGCTCGGGCGTGCCGGCGTACTGATACGCCGCGTGCTCGCCGAGGCTGCGCCGCGCGCGCGACGTGGCGTAGCGCGGGTACGCGTCTTCCCACTCGGCGGGGTCGGGCGGGGCGTCGGGGTCCAGCACGCCGCACGTGAACGGCACGTCGTGCCCCAGCTCGCGCAGATACTGCGCGACGAGCGTCTTCAGAAAGACGAGCGCCCCGGTGCCGTCCGCGAGCGCGTGGAACAGCTCCACCGAGAGGCGCGCGCGGTAGTAGTAGACGCGCAGCAGCTCGTCGCCCGACGAAAAGCGGACGGGCTGGCAGGGGTTCGCGATATCCGTCCGCACGACGGGCACGAAGTCCGGCGCGCCGTCGAGGTAGTACCAGAACACGCCGCGGCGCATCCGCACGCGGAAGCCGGGGAACCGCGGCATCACGCGCGCGACGGCGCGGCGCAGCGCGTCGGGATCGACGTCGCGCGCCAGCACCACCGAAAAGCGGTACACGGCCGAGTACTCCGACCGCTGCAAGGCCGAGTACACGACGGCCGCGTTGTCGAGGCGGTACCACCCGCCGGACGGTTTTTCCTTCGCCATGCGCCGCGCCCCCTTTCCGGTTCAAAATTTCCTGTGCTTATTGTAGCATCCCGCGGACAAAACGGCAATGACCGCGCCAAAAGCTCTGAAAATATGTTATACTGTTGGAAAACGACAGGCGCGCCGAGGCGCGCGGAAAGACGGAGAAGATGAAACGACCGGAACCGGCGCGGCGCGCAAAGCCGCCCAGAAAGCAGACCGCCCGCGCGCAGAGCGCGGAGAAAAACCCCGTGCGCCCGGCGCGCCCCGCGCGGTCGGGCGGCGTGCGCGTGCCGATGCCGCGCATCGATGACGCGACGCCCGCGCAGCAGAAGCTGACGGCCGCCGTGATGAACGCGCTGCGGTCGGTGCGGTCGGCCGCCTCGCCCGACGCGATGACCGGGCGCGAGCTGGCGCGCCAGCGCCGCGGCCAGCAGATCCTCGGCCGCCTCGCCGCGCCGGTGCGCGGCCTCGTGTGGGAGCCTTTCAAGATCGGCCCGATGGACGCGGCGTGGGTGCGGCCCGAGCGCGCGGCGGACCCTCACAGGGCCATTTTATACTGCCACGGCGGCGGATATACCAGCGGGAATCTGAGCTATTCGCGCATCATCGCGTCGAAGCTGGCGCAGCGGACGGGATGGCCGGTGCTGTGCTTCGACTACCGCCTCGCGCCCGAACACGCCTACCCCGCCGCGCCCGAGGACGCGCTGCGCGCGTGGGACTACCTGATGCGCCTCGGCTACGGCGCGCGTGACGTGGCCGTCGCGGGCGACTCGGCGGGCGGCAATCTGGCGCTGGTGCTGACGCTGGCGCTGCGCCGCGCCGGGCGCATGACGCCGGGCTGTCTGGCGCTGTTCTCGCCGTGGACGGACCTGACGTGCGCGGGCGAGTCGTACGCGCAGTTCGCGGACACGGACCCCATCCTCTCGGTGGAGTACATGCACGCC
>CALXIU010000065.1 GCA_944388415.1 uncultured Ruthenibacterium sp.
TCCTTCGTTTCCACACGATCATCTGGCCCGCGATGCTGATGGCGCTCGATCTGCCCCTGCCGCGCCGCGTGTTCGGCCACGGCTGGCTGCTGCTCGACGGCGGCAAGATGTCGAAGTCGAAGGGCAATGTCGTCGACCCGGTCGTTCTGTGTGAGCGCTACGGCGTGGACGCCATCCGCTACTTCCTCTTGCGCGAGATCCCGTTCGGCAACGACGGCGTGTTCTCGAACGAGGCGCTGATCGCCCGCATCAACTCCGACCTCGCGAACGACCTCGGCAACCTGCTCTCGCGCACCGTCGCGATGGTGGAGAAGTACTTCGGCGGCACGCTGCCCGCTGAGCGCGAGGCGGGCGACTTCGACGCCGACCTCGCCGCCGTCATCTCCGCGATGCCGGAAAAGGTCACGAAGTGCATGGACGAGCTGCTCATTCCGCAGGCGCTGGCCGAAATTTTCAAGGGCATCCAGCGCGCGAACAAGTACATCGACGAGACGGCCCCGTGGGTGCTGGCGAAGGACGAGGCGAAGCGCCCGCGCCTCGCGATGGTGCTGTACAACCTCTGTGAGTCGCTGCGCTATGTCGCGACGCTGCTCGCGCCGTTCATGCCCGGCACCACGCCGAAGATGGCCGCGCAGCTCGGCCTCGACGCCGACAAGCTGACGTACGACGCGCTCGGCGGCTTCGGCGCGCGGGAGACGTACACGGTCGCGAAGGGCGACGCGCTCTTCCCGCGCCTCGACGCCGCGAAGGAGCTCGCCGAGCTCCACGCCGCCGAGGAGACGAAGAAGGCCGAGGCGGAGGCCGCTGCCGCGAAAGCGCAGCCCGCGCCCGAGATCCCGGCCGAGCCCATCGAGCACCAGCCGGAAATTTCGTTCGACGACTTCTGCCGCGTCGAGATGCGCGTCGCGCGCGTCGTGACGTGCGAGAATATGAAGGAGAGCAAGAAGCTCCTCAAACTCACCGTATTCGACGGCGAGCGCGGGCGTCTCATCCTCTCGGGCATCGCCAAGTGGTACAAGCCCGAGGACCTCGTCGGCAAGAACGTCGGCATCGTCGCGAACCTCGCGCCGCGCCCGATGATGAAGGGCAAGTACGTCAGCGAGGGCATGGTCCTCGCCGCGGACACCGACGACGGCGGCGCGTCCGTTGTGTTCTTCCCGGATTCCGTGCGCCCCGGCAGCGGCATCCACTGATACGCCAGAGCCCCTCTCCCGCGCGCCGGCGCGGGGCGGGGGCTCTTCGCCGTCTTGCGCGCGAAGATTTCCGTTGTGCACCGGCTTAAAATGTGATACTCTTGAGAGTAGAATCAGGGCGCGCCGCGCGTTGCGGCAGCGCCGAAGGAGAAAAGACCATGCTGCTGAAACAGGCGGAGAAACGGGACAAAAAGAAGGGCCTCAACATCATCATTGTGGGCTGCGGCAAGGTGGGCATGTCGATCGTCGACCAGCTCAGCCGCGAGGACCACGACATCACCGTCATCGACAACGACCCGCAGGCGGTGCAGACTGTCACCAATCTGTACGACGTCATCGGCATCGTGGGCAACGGCGCCAGCTTTTCCGTGCAGACGGAGGCGGGCGTCGAAAGCGCGGACATCCTGATCTCCGTCACCGGCTCCGACGAGCTGAACCTCTTGTGCTGTATCGCGGCCAAACGCGCGTCGAACTGCGCCGTCATCGCGCGCGTCCGCACGCCGGACTACAGCGACGACACCGCCTACCTCAAGGGGCGGCTGGGCCTCGCGATGATCATCAACCCCGAGAAGGAGTCCGCGCGCGAGATCGCGCGCATCGTCAGCCTGCCCACGGCGCTCGGCGTCAGCAGCTTCGCGCGCGGCCTCGCGGAGATGGTGCGCGTGCGCATCCCCGAACCGCACTATCTGCACGGCAAGCGCCTGCACGAGCTCTCGCGCGAGCTGGACGGCGCGGTGCTCGTGTGCGCCGTCGAGCGAAACGGCGAAGTGTACATCCCGGACGGCTCGTTCCAGCTGCTCTCCGGCGACGCGGTCACGTTCATCTGCCCGTCGCGCGGCGCGAAGCTGTTTTTGAACCGCATCGGCTTCCGCACGAATCAGACGCGAGACGCGCTCATCATCGGCGGCAGCAAGGCGGGCTATTATCTCGCGCGGATGCTGCTGGCGCAGGGCGTCGAGGTGCGCATCATCGAATCGAACCGCGACCGCTGCGAACAGCTCAGCACGTTTTTGCCGCACGCCACGATCATCCACGGCGACGGCACGGACGCCGACATGCTGCGCGAGGCGGGCATCGAGACGGTCGACGCCGTCATCCCGCTGACGGGCATCGACGAGGAGAACATCATGCTCACGCTGCACGCGCAGGCGGTGTCGAACGCGAAGGTCGTCACGAAGATCAACCGCATCATGTTCCCCGAGGCCATCGAGCGGCTCAATCTCGGCAGCGTCGTGTGCCCGAAGCTCATCATCACCGATATCATCGTCGCCTACGTCCGCGCGCGCTCGGCGTCCAAGGATTACAACATCGAGACGCTCGTCCACCTGTTTGACAACCGCGTCGAGGCCATCGAGTTCCTGGCCGAGGCCGGCTCGCCCGTCGTGGACAAGCCCCTCAAAGACCTGCAGCTGCGCGACAACCTGCTCGTGTGCTGCATCAACCGTCGCGGCAGCATCCTGATCCCCGGTGGCGACGAGTGCATCCGCGAGGGCGACTCCGTCATCATCGTCACCAAACACGCCGGCCTGCGCGAGCTGGTCGACATTCTGGCGTAAGGGGGGCGGTGCGTTGAATTTACCCATTGTCTGGCACGTTCTCGGCTGGATCATGACGCTCGAGGCGGGCTTCATGGCGCTGCCGTGCGCCGTCGCCGTGATCTACGGCGAGGAGTCGGGCTGGTATTTTGTCTGGGTGGCGCTGCTGGAACTGCTGATCGCCGTGCCGCTCATCGTCAATAAACCGCGCAGCAACGTGTTTTACATCCGGGAGGGCTGCGTCGCCACGGCGCTCGGCTGGATCGTCATGAGCGTCATGGGCTGCCTGCCGTTTTACTTCAGCCGCGAGATCCCGCGCTTCACCGACGCTCTGTTCGAGACGGTGTCCGGCTTCACGACGACGGGCGCGAGCGTCCTGTCCGACGTCGAGAGCCTGTCGTACTGCATGCTGTTCTGGCGCAGCTTCACGCACTGGATCGGCGGCATGGGCGTGCTGGTATTCCTGCTCACCGTGCTGCAAATGCCCGGCGGCTCGCGCATGAACCTGATGAAGGCCGAGAGCCCCGGCCCCACCGTGGGCAAGCTGCGCCCGAAGGTGCGGCAGACCGCGCGGATCCTGTACGCGATCTACTTCGTGCTCACCGTGGCCGAGATCGTCCTTCTGATGGCGGGCGGGATGCCGTGGTTCGACTCCGTCACCACCGCGTTCGGCTCGGCCGGCACCGGCGGCTTCGGCATCAAGAACGACAGCCTGATGAGCTATTCGCCCTACATCCAGTGGGTCACGGCTGTGTTCATGACGCTGTTCGGCGTCAACTTCAGCTTCTATTACCTGCTTTTATACCGCAAGTGGAAGCAGGCGTTCACATTCGAGGAGGTCCGCACCTATCTTCTCATCATCCTCGCGGCGACGGGCCTCATCATCCTCGACCTGCGCCATGTGGGCCTCGCGCCCGCCGACACGGTCCGCGACGCGTTCTTTCAGGTGTCGTCCATCATCACGACGACGGGCTTCTCGTCCGTCGACTTCAACCTCTGGCCCGAGACGTCGCGCACGGTGCTCGTCATCCTGATGTTCATCGGCGCGTGCGCGGGCTCCACGGGCGGCGGCATCAAGGTGTCGCGCTTCTCCGTCGTGTTCAAGACGATGTTCAAGGAGCTGCACTCGTACGTGTTCCCGCACAGCGTGCGCAAGATCAAGGTCGACGGCAAGTCCGTCGAGCACGAGGTTATCCGCGGCATCAACGTCTTTTTCCTCACGTTCATGGTGCTCTTCACGCTGTCGGTGCTCTGCCTCAGCCTCGAGGGACGCGACCTCGTCACGAACTTCACCGCCGTCGCCGCCACGATCAACAACATCGGCCCCGGCCTCGAGCTGGTCGGCCCCACCGGCAACTTCGGCCTGTTCTCCGATTTCAGCAAATACGTGCTGATCTTCGACATGCTGGCCGGACGCCTCGAGATGTTCCCGATACTTGTTCTGTTCTATCCGCCCACGTGGCGCGACACGCTGCGCCGCCGCCGCGCCTGACCGAAAGGAATGCCCATGATCTTTGACTCCCACGCGCACTACCTCTCGCGCCGGTTCGACTCCGACCGCGCGGAGCTTCTCGCCGCGCTGCCCGGAAAGGGCGTGTCCGGCGTCGTCGAGTGCGCCATCGACTATGAATCCTCCGCGTGCGCCGTCGGGCTCGCGCGGCAATATCCGTATATCTACGCCGCCGCCGGCATCCACCCCGAGAGCCTTATCGACGAGACGACGTCCACCGTCACGCGCTTCGCGGGCGACTGGCGCGCCGAACTGCGCGAGATCGCGCCGCTTCTGGACGACGCGCGCGTCGTCGCCGTCGGCGAGTGCGGGCTCGACCACCACTGGCCCGTCCCGCGCGACGAGCAGCTGGAGCTGCTGAAGGCGCAGCTGGACCTCGCGCGCGACCGCGGCCTGCCCGTCATCCTGCACGACCGCGAGGCCCACGCCGAGATGTATGAGCTTGTCCGCGCGCGCCGGCCGAAGGGCGTTTTGCACTGTTATTCCGGCAGCGCCGAGGACGTGAAGTGGCTCGCGGCGCAGGGCATGTACTTCGGCTTCGGCGGCCCTGTCACGTTCAAAAACGCGCGCCGCGTCGTCGAGGCAGCGCGCGCCGTGCCGGAGGAGCTGCTGCTCGTCGAGACGGACTGCCCCTACCTCGCGCCCGAGCCGCACCGCGGCACGCGCAACGACTCGTCGCTCATCGCCCGCGTCGCCGAAGCGCTGGCCGCCGCGCGCGGCACGACGCCGGAACACATCCTCGCCGTCACGGAGGAAAACGCGCGCCGCCTGTTCGGCCTCGCGTGACGCGCCCGCCGCATTTTTCCTTGTCAGCGGGGGCAAACTGTGCTACAATGACCGTATATCCGGGGCATTCGCCCCGCGTTGGGGGAGGAATCTCAGATGAATTTGTTCCGGCCGATCCTTGGCCTTGGTTTTCTCGCGGGCGCGGCCATCGCCGCCGTCAAGCTCGTGCAGATGTTCGACCGCATTCAGGACGGCGAGTGGACCGCCGTGATGGGCGAGATGCCCGAGCCGCAGTACACCGTTCCCGCGCCGCAGCCGGAGGAGGCGGAGACGTCCGCCGCCGCGCCGCAGCCGGAGACGCCCGCCGCTGATCCGGAGGCGCAGGCCGAGGAGGCCGCCGTCGAGGCGGAGCCCGCCGCGCCCGAGGCAGCGCCGGAGGCCGAGGCGAAGGAGCCCGAGCGCGTCACCGTGCACCCGCGCCGCGCGCGCATCGACCCCACCACCATCGCCCGCGCCGAGGACTTCCAGGATTGGGACGACTTCGGCTGCCGCGGGTGAGCGCACCCGAATTTGCTTCGCAGCGCCGCCGCACTCCGCGGCGGCGCTTCCATATGTTTCATCAAAGGAGACACGCATGACTAAGATCACGATTTTTTCCGGTTTTCTGGGCGCCGGCAAGACGACGCTCATCAAGAAGCTGCTCGCCGAGGGCTACAAAGGCGAGAAGGTGGTGCTGATCGAGAACGAGTTCGGCGAGATCGGCATCGACGGCGGCTTTGTGAAGGATGCGGGCATCGAGGTGACGGAGATGAACTCCGGCTGCATCTGCTGCAGCCTCGTCGGCGACTTTGAGAAGGCGCTCGCCAAGGTGATGGACGAGTTCCACCCCGACCGCATCCTCATCGAGCCGTCCGGCGTCGGCAAGCTGTCCGACGTCATCGCCGCCGTCAAGAACGCGCGCGCGGACGCCGAGCTCGCGGGCTTCGTCACCGTCGCGGACGCGAAGCGCTGCCGCATGTATATGAAGAACTTCGGCGAGTTCTACAACAACCAGATCGAGAACGCGTCTGCCGTCATCCTCAGCCGCACGCAGGAGATGAGCGACGAAAAGCTCGCCGCTGCCGCCGCGCTCATCCGCGAGAAGAATCCCCGCGCGCCCATCGTCACCACCCCGTGGGACGAGCTGACGGGCGCGCAGCTCGTCGCCGTCGCCGACGGTTCGCAGTCGCTGGCCGAGGAGCTGATGGCCGAGGTGCGCCGCGAGCATGACCACCACCACGATCACGAGCACCACCATGAGCACGGCGAGGAGTGCCACTGCCCCGAGTGCGAGCATGAGCACCATCATGACCATGACCACGACCATGAGCACGACCATCACCACGACCATGACCACGAGTGCGGCTGCGGCCACGACCACCACCATCACCACGGCCACGTCGCGGACGAGGTATTCGAGAGCTTTGGCGCCGAAACGCCGCACGTCTTCACCGAGGACGAGCTGCGCGCCGCATTCCGCGAGCTGGACACCCAGTGCTACGGCGCGATCTTGCGCGCGAAGGGCATCGTCCGCGGCGAAAACGGCGTGTGGCTGCACTTCGACTTCGTCCCGGGCGAGGGCGTCGTGCGCACCGGCGCGGCCGATTACACGGGCCGCGTGTGCGTCATCGGCTCGAACCTCGACCGCGAGGGCCTGCGCGGCCTGTTCGAAGCGTAAGGAGGAGGCGGCATGATCCCTGTCTATGTGTTCCTCGGCTTCCTCGAGGCGGGCAAGACGGCCTTCGTGCAGGAGACGCTCGAGGACCCGGAGTTCAACACCGGCGAGAAGACGATGCTTCTCCTGTGCGAGGAGGGCCTCGAGGAGTACGAGCCCGAGCGCTTCGCGGGCGGCAACGTCACGCAGGTCGTCGTCGACGACCCCGATGATCTCTCGCCCGACTTTCTGCGCGAAAAGGCCGTCAAGCTGCACGCCGACCGTGTGCTCGTCGAGTACAACGGCATGTGGCCGGTGCAGCGCCTGTTTGACAATCTGCCCGCCAACTGGGAGATCTATCAGGTGATGACGGTCGCGGATTCCACCACGTTCCCGACGTACCTCGCCAACATGCGCCAGCAGACGGTGGACAAATTGCAGACGCCGGACGTCGTCATCTTCAACCGCTGCGACAAAAACACCGACAAGACGCTGTTGCACCGCAGCGTGCGCATGGTCAACCGCCGCGCGCAGATCCTGTTCGAGTACAAGGACGGCTCCATCGAGCCGGACGACACAAAGGACCCGCCCCCCTACGACATGACGGCCCCCGTCATCGAGATCGGCGACGAGGACTTCGGCGTCTTCTACCTCGATGTGTTTGACCGCGCGCTCGAGTACGAGGGCAAGACCATCCGCTTCAAGGCGTACGTCTGCCAGACAGACCAGGTGGACAAGACCGCGTTCATCGCCCGGCGCTTCTGCATGACGTGCTGCGCCGAGGATATCACGTTCCTCGGCCTCGGCTGCTCGTGGAAGGACGCCGCGAAGCTCGGCCACCGCACGTGGGTCACGGTCACCGCGCGCATCGAGACGCGCCGCCACCCCATCTACGAGGGCGAGGGCCCGTGGCTCGTCGCCACTGACATCACCCCCGCCCAGCCCCCGAAGGACGAGCTTGTCTACTTTGTGTGATTTTTTGCGGTTTTATTACAAAACGGAAAACACCGCCTCTCCGCGCAAGCGGAGAGGCGGTGTTTTTTGCGCAGATGGGTCTGAGACCGGTGTTTGGGACATCGGCTGAAATTGACATTGATCGCCGGAACTTGCACAAAGACAAAAAATGCGGATGGAAGCAAAGAACAGCCTATGTGCAGGGGCGGAGGGATGGGATAGAATGAGGGTGTCAACAGGAGGCGCGCAGATCCTGGCAAACAAAGCAAGAAGAAAGCAAAACGACGAAGGGGGAACCTGAGAAGATGAAAAAGGTGATCACGCTGGCCCTTGCCGCCATGATGACGGCGACGACGCTCGCGGGCTGCGCCGGCGGCGCGAGCTCGAGCTCGGCGCAGAGCTCCGGCAGCGGAAGCGCGGCGGCGGCAGACCCGAGC
>CALXIU010000066.1 GCA_944388415.1 uncultured Ruthenibacterium sp.
CGAACGCCGGCCACATCAGCTACGTCGAGCTCGACGGCGACACCGCCAACAACGTCGAGGCGTTCGAGGCCGTCGTGCGCTGCATGCACGACGCGGGCATCGGCTACGGCTCCATCAACCACCCGGTGGACCGCGACCCCGTTTGCGGCTACGTCGGCGTCATCGGCGAGGTCTGTCCCCGCTGCGGCCGCCGCGAGGGCGAGGCGCTCAGCGAGGAGAAGATCGCCGAGCTGAAAAAGCTCTACCCCAACGCCACGCCGTACTGCGGGTGCACTTGAAATTTTGATATTGATATTTAATACTAAATAGGTTATAATATAATTAACAATCCGAAGGAGGAATTGGACATGAAGATCGAATCTGTGAACAAGAACGGCAAGGACGTGGGCTTCGAGCGCATCCGCCGCATCACCGGCTACCTCGTCGGCACGATGGACAAGTGGAACGACGCGAAGAAGGCCGAGGAGCGCGACCGCGTCAAGCACGGCCTGACGAAGTAAATGGACACGGTCAACGTCGCGGGCATCATGGACGACTCGATCGTCGACGGCCCGGGCATCCGGGTGGCGATCTTCGTGCAGGGGTGTCCGCGCCGGTGCGAGGGCTGCCACAACCCCGAGAGCCATCCGTTCGGCACGGGCACGGACATGACGGTGGACGAGCTGTTCAGCCGCGTGCGGAAAAACCCGCTGGCGCGCGGCGTGACGCTCTCGGGCGGCGAGCCGTTTTCGCAGGCCGGGCCGCTGGCGCAGCTGGCGAAGCGGCTGAAGGCCGCGGGCTACGAGGTGGCCAGCTACTCGGGCTACACGTTCGAGCAGCTTCTCGCGGGCACGGACGACCAGCGGGCGCTGCTCGCAAGCATCGACGTGCTTGTGGACGGCGAGTTCGTGCTGGCGAAACGGAATCTGGACCTGCGCTTCCGCGGGTCGGAGAACCAGCGCATCCTCGACGTCCCGAAGAGCCTTGCCGCTGGCGCGGCCGTCTGGTGCGACGGCGAGCGCTGGACGGGCGGAAAAACATTCTGACGGCCACGGCCGCCGCGTATGCGGCGGCCGCTTTGCGCTGTCCTACGGAAAGGAAAGAAGCGCCATGCGCATGAGATTCAAACCCTACGCGGGGCCGGAGCTGGCCGCCTGCGACTTCCACGTCCATGAGCCGATGAAGCAAAAAGGACGCTGGCACGAGCTGTTCGCCCGGCCGGAGCAGCCGATGCACGTCGAGCTGGGGTGCGGCAAGGGCGGCTTCCTCGCGAAGCTGGCCGCCGCGCACCCGGAGATCAACTATGTGGGCGTCGACCTCACGGACAAGGTGCTCATCCTCGCGAAGCGCAACATCGAGCGCGAGTACGCGGCCGCGGGGCGCGCGGTGGACAACGTTGTCATTCTGACGCACGACATCGAGCGCATCCACTCGATGATGGGCCCGGCCGACACCGCCGGGCGCATCTATATCAACTTCTGCAACCCGTGGAACAAGAAGGCGGGGCACAAGAAGCACCGCCTGACGTACACGCGACAGCTGATGCAGTACCGCGATTTTCTTGCGGAGAACGGCGAGATCTGGTTCAAGTGCGACGACGAGGATCTCTTTGACGACACGCTCGCGTATCTGCCCGAGGCGGGGTTCGAGGTCACGTGGAGGACGCGCGACCTGCACGCGGACGAGCCGGCGTGGAACATCCGCACCGAGCACGAGACGATGTTCACGGAGATGGGCATCCCCACGAAGGCGCTGATCGCGCGCAAGGGGCCGCTGCCCGAGGGCGTGCGGCCGTTCGAGCCGCATCCGATGGAGCGCTGAACGCCGTTTTGCGGCGCGCAAAAAAACCGTGAAAGCCCGAAACCACGGGCTTTCACGGTTTTTTCACGGGGGCATGAAATATTTGTCACACACGCCCGGTATACTGACAGCAGAAAGACAAAAAAGCCACACGCCGCAAGGCAAAAGGAGATAGAGAATCATGGAAGGCAATTGGCAATACAATTATTCGACAAACGACAGGCCGGACGTCCCGTCCGAGCCGTCCGCACAGCCCGTCACCGGATACGGCGCGGGCGCGCAGAACACCGGCGCGTACACGTCCG
Organism: uncultured Ruthenibacterium sp.; assembly: GCA_944388415.1. Lineage (GTDB taxonomy): Bacteria > Bacillota > Clostridia > Oscillospirales > Ruminococcaceae > Ruthenibacterium. The sequence goes on from CALXIU010000066.1 coordinate 2,085, forward strand.
GCAGCGCGTATTCTGCCGGCGGTTCGTATTCGAACGGCGCTCAGCCGCAGAACACGCCGTATGACGCCTCGTACACCGAGGTGCCGGGCCCGTCGCCCGCGCCGGGTGCGCCGGAACCCAGGAATCCGCGCCGCGGCATCGGACGCCGCGTGGCGTGCGGCGCGCTGGCACTCGTTGTCTGCGCGGCCGTGGGCTTCGGCAGCGGCTACGCCGGCGCGTCGCTGGCGCGCAACTCGAACCCCATCATTTTGCAGACCGCGCCCGCGGCTGACACCGGCGACGGCGACAACACCTCCGCCACCGCCACGGGCACGACGACGGCGTCCGCCGTTGCGTCGAAGGTGCTGCCCAGCGTCGTGGAGGTCACGACGGAGCAGGTCTCGATGAACTCGTTCCTCGGCCAGTACGTCGAGAGCGGCGCCGGGTCCGGCGTCATCCTCTCGGCTGACGGCTACATCATCACGAACAACCACGTCATCTCGGGCGCGTCCACGATCAAGGTCACGACGTCGGACGGAACGCAGTATGACGCGACGGTCGTCGGCTCTGACAGCCAGACGGACATCGCGGTGCTGAAGATCGACGCCGAGGCCCTCACGCCCGCCGTCATCGGCGACTCCGGCACGCTGGCCGTGGGCGACTACGTGCTCGCGGTCGGCAACCCGCTCGGCACGCTGGGCGGCACCGTCACGGACGGCATCGTCTCGGCGCTCGACCGTGAGGTCACGGTCAGCGGCCAGAACATGACGCTGCTGCAAACGAACGCGGCGGTCAGCCCGGGCAACTCCGGCGGCGGCCTGTTCAACGCGAACGGCGGGCTCGTCGGCATCGTCAACGCGAAATCGTCCGATTCTGAGGCCGAGGGCATCGGCTTCGCCATCCCCATCGACACGGCCATTGAGGTCGCCACCGACCTGATGAGCAACGGCTATGTCACGGGCCGTCCGGGCCTCGGCGTCACCGTCATCTCCGTCAGCGATTTCCAGACGGCCATGCAGTACGGCCTCAGCAGCCTCGGCGTCTACATCCAGAGCGTCAACTCCGGCTCCGGCGCGGAAGCTGCCGGCCTCAAGGCGGGCGACCGCATCGTCAGCGTCAACGGCGTGCTGGTGGAATCGACCAGCGACGTCACGGGCGTGCTCGATGAATGCGCCATCGGCGACACCGTCGAAGTGCAGATCGCGCGCGACAACAAGCTGCTGTCCGTCGAGGTCACCCTCGGTGAGCGCCAGGCCACCGTCACCACCACGACCACCGAGCCGTCCAGCGAAAAGAATTAAACAGGCGTCACCTGCCCTTTGTCACCGTCCCCTGCGGACGGGTACAAAACAGCCTCCCCTTGCAAAAGGGGAGGTTTTTTCATGTGCCCCTTTGCGGGCTGTCGCCAGATGTGGCCAGCCCTCCCGCAGGGGACGGCGACAGGGGGCAACAAGCGCCTGTCAGGCGCCTGTCACGCGGCGAACTGCCTCGCCAGCGGTGTGGAGGCGTCGAGGATGTGGACAACGCGGTTTTGCTCCGCCAGCTCCTCGATCAGGCTTCCGTCGTCCGCGAGGTCATCCACGCGCAGCGGCGACGGCTCGCAGCCCATGCCGACGCACGTGATCTGGCCGGCGTCCGCGCCCAGCGCCTGCAGCTCCTGCGCGATGCGCTCGGCGCGCCGCAGCGACAGCTCGCGGCAGATGTCCGCCTGTCCGACGGTGGCCGTCTGACCGACCACCAGCACCTGAAGCTCCGGGTGCGCCGTCAGCGTCGCCGCCGTGGGCCGCAGCGCTTCGCGGGCGGCCGCGGGATCCGCGAGCTCGCTCGTGTCCGCGAGGAAGGCGACGCTGCTGCGATCCAGCGTCACGTTGATGCCGTCCGTCTGCGCGATGGCGTTGCCCTCCTGGAGCACCGTCACGGTGCTGATGGGCGGAAGGCCCTCCGCCGGCGCGCCGCTGTCCGCCGACGGAGTGCTCACGAACGTGATCTGCGACTCATCCAGTCCGCACGCAGTCAGAAGGGCGAGCCAGAACGCCTCCAGCGCGGCCTGATCCCGCTGCGTCAGCGGGTCCTGCGGCGCCTCGGTCTCCCCGAGCTGGTAGAACCGGACCGCGTCGTAGCCGGACAGGTCCGGGAGTGCCTGGCGCTCCGCGAGCGCCGCGATGATCTCGTCCACCGCCAGATTGTGCAGCACGGCGGCGGTCATGTCCAGCGGGTCGACGGTGGTCAGGCCGTTTGAGAAGATCTCCAGCGTGTTCGTCTCGCCGTCCGCGCGCTCTGCACAGCGGCCCGCCAGACACAGCGCCGCCAGCAGGTCGCTCTCCGGCACCTCGGCGGTGATGGCCTCGATGCGCGCCTCGATCTGCGCCGCCTGGCCGGACGCGCGGCTGTCCAGCTGCGACGCAGTATAAAATCCCGCCTTCTCCGCGACGGAGAACCGGTCCGCCAGCGCGGGGTCGCCGTCCAGACGGATCGCCGACACCTCGCCGGCGCTGCGAGCGGCCTCGAACAGATCGTCGCTCATCAGGCTCAGAGCGGGGGCGGGCTGGTTCGCCTGCCGCGCGGCGATCACGGTCAGGTTGCTCTTCACCGAGGGCGTTTCTCCCGCAATGCCGCAGCCGCTCAGCGCACAGCAGAACAGGATGGCCGCAAGGGCGGCGGAAACGATTTTTTTCATCGTGATCTCCTCCTTCAGTGTTTGTTCGCGATGGCGACCGGCGTCTCGCGGTCGATGTCGGACAGGCGGATCAGCGGATCGCACGTCTGGAGCAGCTGGCCGGAGCGGCGCGCCAGATGGCTCAGGTCGTCCGGCGTGCCCAGCTTCTCGGCCAGCGCCGTCTGATAGAGCACGATCATCAGCCCGGCGGCTGTGTCCAGAGCATTCTGCATGTTCTCGCAGAGAAGCCGGCTCTCGAGGTCCCGATCCTGTCCGAGCGCGGTCTCCAGCTCCTGCTTGCGCGCGGCGAGCTGCGCCCGGCTTTCCGTCAGCGCGCTGCGCTGCATCCGCAGCCGCATCCGGCGCTGCGCCTTGCCGTCCGAAAACAATCCCACGAGAAACACGGCCAGACTGGTGAACAGCGGCAGCGCGCACAGGAACAGCAGCATTGCCCGCTGGCTCGCGCTCAGGTCGGCCGGCGTCAGCGCCGCGCCCGTCTCCGCGGAGCTGATGAGGTCCGTGGAGAACAGCGCCGCGCCATTGCTCCAGCGCACGTACGCCGAGGCCGCGAACAGAGCCAGAAACACCGCGACCGACACGCCCAGCGTCACCGTGCTCCAGCGCCGCTCGCGGTCCGTCAGCGCGCCGCCGCGCAGGTCGTTGACGCAGCGGGCCGACACCAGAGGGAGCGTGTCGATCATCGCCGCGGCGCAGGCGGAGACGATGAGCGCGTTGAAGAAATCGTAGACGGCGGAAAACGACGCGTAGAAAGCGAAAAAGTCCGTTGTGATGCCGACCGCGACGATGAGCCCGGCCAGCCTCGGCTTCTGCAGCAGTTCGACGCCGCCGAAGGCGATCTGCCGCTCCGCATCCCTGCACCGGCTGCGGAAACTCCTTGTGTTCATGGCTGCACGCTCCTTTCAAAGGCTTTCCAACAGGCGGTCGATGTCCCGGATCTGCCGGTCGGTCTGATCGATCTGTTCGTTGACCGCGACAAGGCGCGCGGCGTCCCGGCGGCGCTCGTCCCGGAGGCTCTCCTGATTCCGGCGGTACTGGCGCTCCAGATCCTGCTTCCCCGCCAGCAGGACGGCGCGGATCTCGCCGTTCAGCGCGTCGTCGTTGTACCGGTCCGGCGAACCCCGGCGGAGAAATCTTGCCACGCGCCGCGGGAACTGCCGCTCGTAGCGGCGGAAAACGTCGGGGACGCGGTAGGCGACGGACCGGCGCGGCCACGGGAAGACGGCGTCAGACAGCAGACGGTTCAGCATGGCGTTCAGCCTCCTTGCTCTCGGTGTTCAGAAGTTCGCGGATCGACTGGAGAACGGGCGTCAGTTCGGGAAAGTCGCGCTCCGGGTCGCAGCGATCCGCCTTCGGGGCGGGGATCATCTCGGGGCGCAGAGGCTTGCGGAACAAGACGCCCTTGCAGTATCCGGCCAGACCTCGCGCGACGCGCTGCGCGGCGTCCTCCGTCTCGCAGTTGTACCGCCGCACGTTCTGAAACAGCAGCGTCTGCAGGCGGATCATGTCGCGCAGCGCGGCCGCCTTCCGCTCGCGGCGGCGCAGTCCGGCGCGAATCGCCTCAGGCGTTCCCGGCTGTGCGGCGTCCGGCACGTCCAGCCGCCGGAATTCCAGCACCAGCTGCGAGAGCTCCGCGCAGCAGGCTGTGACGCTCTCGCTGAGGCCGGCGCGCCGCCGCGCGGTGAAGCTGCGGTGGCCCGCGAGAACGGCCTCGATGTACCCGCTGCGCACTGCGGATGTGTCCGGGTCCGCCGCAGCGGTGCCGGTGCGGCCGTTGACAAATCCGTGGAGCCAGCTGCCCGCGCGGGACGGCGTCCGGAGCCTAGGCCCCCGCGCGCGCAGGCGCGCGGCGTCGCACCGGCGCTCAAACGATTCCTCACGGCGTTTCATCGCGATCCCTCCTTGCTGCTCGTTCCAGATCCTTCATTCTGCCCTACAGATAGACCCCGCCCGCGGGCGGACTTAAAACGGCGGGCAAAAAAGTTTTTCTTTTTTTGCGTGGAGCGGACGTCCCGCCCGGAGAGCGCAAAAAAGCCCGGCGCGTTTTCCGCGCCGGGCCTGAGGTCGTGTGTGTGCGCCCGTCAGGGCTCTTCGCCGCCGTACACCATGTTTTTTACCTGACGGCACAGGGCGTTGAATTTTCTGGCGTGATACGAGACGTTCGCCGGATCCACATGGCGGTAGCTTGCGATCGTCTGCTTGAGCAGCGGCCGGACGGGGTAGTAGTTGCACAGCACGTCGATGTCCCCGGCGCTGCCGTCCTCGCCCTGTGCGCTCTTCCAGCCGACGTAGCTCAGGTAGGGCAGATCCCACACGCTCTTTTTCAGCTGTTCGTGGCGCTCTCTCAGCGCGTTTTTGTACGACGCGTCGCGCTGTTCGCCGCCCGTCCGGGCCGCGGTGTCCGGGGAATACGTCTCCGGGTGGATCGGGTACAGCAGCTGATTGCACATCAGCTGGCGGTTGTAATCCTTCAGCTCCAGCGAACTGAGCGCCTGGATCACCGCGTACATGTCCAGCCGGCTTTGCAGCCCGTCGGCGTCCGCGTCGGTCGAGTCGGCGGCGGACTGAGCGCCGTCGGCGAGCAGCGTCCAGAGCGGTTCCTCCGAACCGCCGGCGGGCGCGTCCAGCGAGAGCGTCTGCATGTGCCAGATCGCCGACACCAGCTCGCGCATCGTTTTCAGCGGTAGGCCGAACAGACCGGCCAGCTCCTGATAGACGCTGTCCGGCAGCGCCCGGCATCGGCCGTCCGGGAACCGGTCCTGCAAGAACCGGACGATGTTGGCCAGATCGGCGCGCACCTTTTTGGGAATGCGGATCACGCCGGTCGTGTACTCCATGCGGATCTCGTGCAGGCGGTTGCGGTACTCGGCCAAAAACAGGCCCAGAAACGACGCGCCGCGCCCGGTCTCCGGGTTGATGTAACCGGCGTCATACAGGCCGATGCAGTTGTTCACCGCCGTGACGTAGGCCACGCCGTCGAACTGGGCGCGCAACCGCTCCCGCTTCGGCAGCTCCCAGTAGTCCCGGTCGGTCCGCAGCACGCTTCGGAAAAAGCCGCCCGCCGCGCCGCCGTCCGGATCCCCGCTCAGGCTCTTTTCGATCAGCGGCCCGATCCGCAGCACGTCGGCCAGAAAATCGACGAACCGGCCGCGCATCTCCCGGTACGCGCCCTCGTCGACGCCCGCCGCGGCCATACCGCGCTGCATCGCGCTGCGCTGCTGCCGGGAATACTGTTGCAGGAAGGGGTGACGGCAGATCGCCTCGTCCAGCTGCCGCCACGCCGCCGCACCGTCCGGCGCTCTGTCATTTTTTGCCATCAGACACGCCTCCCGTCTCTCACAGATCCATCAGCGAGCTGAGCAGCCCGTCCTTTTCCCCGACGTCGGCCTCCGACTGGCTCAGCGCGTCCACCACGCCGTTCAGCCGGAACAGGACGGTGATGTCATACAGATACGTCCCCGTGGGCTGGTGCGTCTGCGCGTCGCGCCGCTGTTCCTGATAGATCAGGCGGTGCAGCTCGCACTCCTTGATCTTCTCGGCATAGTTCAGCGCGGACAACAAAACGATGGGGTACGTCTTCGTCCCGAACGTGGCGTCGGCGTAGACGCAGCACCGCGGGGGGATCGTCCGGGCCAGCGCCCGGAACAGATTCAGAAGATCGCCCCGCTCCTGCGTTTCCGGCATTGTGATGTCCGTGAGCCGGCAGGGGACTGTCAGCGACGCGAGATCCCGCTTCAACAGGTCGAGGTTCCCGTCGCCGGAATCGTTCGTCTGACGCACGGCGATCACCTCCGCCTCGTCCCCGTCCCGCGCGGTAGCGGCGATCAGGCGCGAGATGGGGAACGTAAAGCGGCCATCCTCGCACAGCTCAATGTTGACGCATTCCACCTTCTGCGCGCTCAGAAGAAAATTGCTCGGCAGCGGGACCGCCGTGATATAGATCCGTTTCATTCGGGAGAACTCCTTCCATGTTTTTGTCTTCACCCCATCCATAGGCCCCGCCGCAAAGCGGACTTAAAGACGCCGGGCAAAGACCTCCCCTCAAAGGGGAGGCAAGACGTGCCCTTCCGCAGGGGACGGCTGTAAAGGGCAACAAGCGCCTGTCAAAAACTTCCTTGCGAGAGGGGATGCAAGTCTCTGTCCTCAAGCAGGGGACGGTCAAAGAGGGCAGCGAGCGCCTGTTAAATCACTGGATGATCGTGATGCCGCCGTCGACGCCGAGGATCTGGCCGGTGACGAACGCGGCGGCGTCGCTGGAGAGGTAAACGGCGGCGGCCGCGAGGTCGCGCGTCGTGCAGATGCGTCCGAGCGGGATGCGCGCGATGAGCTTCGCGTAGAAAACAGGGTCGTCCAGCTGGAACGCGTTGATGGCCGTGCGCGTGAACGTCGGCGCGATGGCGTTGCACGTGATGTTGTGCTTCGCCCACTCGCACGCGATCTGTTTCGTGTACATGTTCAGCGCGCCCTTGCTCGCACAGTAGGCGATGTAGTCCTGCGGCATCCCCAGCACGCCGCGCACCGACGAGATCGACACGATACGGCCGTACTTCTGCTCGATCATCACGCGGCCAACCGCCTTCGTCACAAGGTGCACGCCCTTCATGTTCGCGTCCATCACCTTGTCCCACGTCTCCTCGTCGTAGTCCTCCGCCTTCTTCAGCACGTTCAGGCCCGCCGCGTTCATCAGAATGTCAATGCGCCCGAATTTTTCCACCGACGCCTTCACCATCTCATCGATCGCCGCCGTGTCCAGAATGTCCACCTTCACGCCCAGATACCCCAGGCCCAGCGCCTTCGCCTCGTCCTCCAGCCGCGCCGCGCGCTCCGGATGCCGCGCCGCCACAATGATGTTCGCGCCGTTTTGCAGATACGCCTCGGCGATCGGCATCCCCAGTCCGCCCGCGCCGCCCACGACAAGCGCCGTCTTGCCCGCCAGCGAAAACATGTTCCGATACTCTTCCATCTTCCAAAACCTCCCGTTTCTTGTTTTTTTCATGATACCACGCCCGCCGCGCCCCGCGCAAGAAAAGCTGCCGCTTTGCCAGTTCGCACAAAAACACGCCCGCGATTTTGTCGACTTGCAGCTTGACGCTGATATACTGACATGTTAGTATAATAGCAGAACAAGCGGGACGTCCGGGACGTTCGATCGTCTGGGCAAAGCGGTGAGGTCCCGGGCACGCCCGCGTTTTTTTGTCCGCACCGGGGCGCGGCGCGCCCCGTTTTCATCATAAGAGAAAAAAGGAGCGTTCGTGTATGAGACTTTCATTTGACGAGATCAAAAACGAGATCAAGCGCGTGTTCATGAAGTACGGCCTCAGCGAGGAGAAGGCCGAGACGTGCGCCCGCATCCACACCGAATCCACGTATGACGGCATCTATTCGCACGGCACCAACCGCGTCGCGCGCTTTGTCGATTACATCCAGAAGGGCTGGGTGGACGTGAACGCCGAGCCGACGCTGGAGCACGAGTTCGGCGCCATCCGTGTGTACAACGGCAACATGGGCCCGGGCATCCTGAACGCGCTGTACGGCTGCGACCGCGCGATGGAGCTGGCCGACCAGTACGGCATCGGCATGGTGGGCCTGAAGAACACGACGCACTGGATGCGCGGCGGCACGTACGGCCTGTACGCGGCGCGCAAGGGCTATGTGGCCATCCTGTGGACGAACACCGAGGCGTGCATGCCGCCGTGGGGCGGCAAGGAGTGCCGTCTGGGCAACAACCCGTTCGTCATGGCGGCCCCCGGCCCCGACGGCGGCCCCGCGCTGATGCTCGACATGGCCATCTCGCAGTACGCGTACGGCAAATTGCAGGTCACGCGCCTCGCGGGCAAGAAGCTGCCGTTCCCCGGCGGCTTTGACAAGGACGGCAACCTCACCGACGATCCCGGCGCCATCGAGGAGTCGATGCGCATCCTGCCCATCGGCTACTGGAAGGGCTCCAGCTTCGCGTTCATGCTCGACATCCTCGGCTCCATCCTCGCGGACGGCGTCGGCGCGGTCGACCTCGACGCGAACACGAAGGGCAGCTGCGGCGGCTGCTCGCAGGTGATGATCCTGATCGACCCGAAGAAGGTCGGCAGCGCTGCGACGATGGGCGAGACGATCCGCCGCGCCGTCGAGTACCTCAAGAGCGCCGAGCTGTCCGAGCACTCCACCGGCATCATGGCCCCGGGCGAGGACTATGTGAAGTTCAACAGCGACCACGACAAAAACGGCATCTTCGTCGACGACACCGTCTGGGCGGAGATCAAGGCCCTGTGATACAGGAAAGAGGGAACATCATGAAAGCCATTCAAATCGTCAAGCCGAACGATCTGCGCGTCATCGACATGCCGAAGCCGGAGATCGACGCGCACAACAACGTCCTTGTGAAGATCAAGGCCGCGGGCATCTGCGGCTCGGACGTCGGCATCTATCACGGCACGAACGCCGCCGCGACGTATCCGCGCGTCATCGGTCACGAGATGGTCGGCGAGGTCGTCGAGACGGGCGAGGGCGTGACCCGCGTCAAGGTCGGCGACCGCGTCATCATCGACCAGGTCACGAACTGCGGCACGTGCTACGCCTGCCGCAAAAACCGCGGCAACGTGTGCGCGAATCTGCGCGTGCGCGGCGTGCACATCGACGGCGGCTACCGTGAATACATGGCTGTGCCCGACCACGACTGCTACCTGCTGCCCGATTCGCTGCGGTATGAGGACGCCGTGATGATCGAGCCGACGACCATCGCCATCCAGAGCTGCTCGCGCGCGGAGCTTTGCGCCGAGGACACGCTGCTCATCTACGGCTGCGGCGCGCTCGGCAGCAGTCTGCTGCGCATCGCCCGCCTGTCCGGCGCGAAGATCATCGTCGCGGACATCATGGACGACAAGCTGGCCGAGGCGCTGAAAAACGGCGCGGACTACGCCATCAACACCGTCCGCGAGGACCTCGAGGCCCGCGCGCGGGAGCTGACGGACGGCTACGGCCCCACTGTGTCCATCGACGCCGCGTGCACGAAGGATTCGCTGCTCACGCTGCTGCGCGTGACCGGCAACGCCGGGCGCGTCATCACGATGGGCTTCTCCGTCGCGCCCACCGAGGTGAATCAGTTCGTCATCACGTCGAAGGAGCTCGACGTCCGCGGCTCGCGCCTCCAGAACAAGAAGTTCCAGGCGGCCATCGACCTCGTCAACGAGGGCAAGCTGGACCTGACCGGCAGCGTGTCGCACACGTTCCCGTTCCTCGAGGCGCAGAAGGCGTTCGACTTCGTCGACAGCCGCGACCCGTCCATCCGCAAGATCGTCCTCACATTCTAAAGTTTTTAACATGCGTTTGTTGGCCTTTGTTGCCGTCCCCGGCGGGCGGTAGATCAACGCGCTCCCCGATTCATCGGGGAGCGCGTCAGTTTGTCGATAAACTTCAAAAGTGTGTTTTGGCCTCCCCTCGAGGGGAGGTGGCCCGAAGGGCCGAAAGGGTGAACTGCACGAGCCTGAAAATTTATTTTGAAAAAAGCACGCTGCATCGGTCAACGAGTGCAATTCACCCCTC
>CALXIU010000067.1 GCA_944388415.1 uncultured Ruthenibacterium sp.
GGAGGCCAGCTCCGCATAGACCTGCGCTACGGTCAGCCCGCAGCGCATCGCCGCGTCGCGGTTGACGGCGAGATTCAGCTGTACGCCGCCGTCCTCCTGTCCGTCGGTGGCGTTCGCGAGGCCCTCGGTCGAATCCAGCATCTCGATCACGTCGTCCGCGATCTCCGTCAGCGTCTCGAGGCTGCGGCCGCGGATCTCGATCGACATGCCTGACGAGCCGAGCGCCGACAGATCCATCGCCGACGCTGTCACCTCGACCGTGCAGCCGAGGTCGGCGGTCGCCTCCTCGATGGCCGCGGCCGTTCCCTTGTTGTCGCGCGCGCCGTCGTCGTCGAGCAGGAGATAGAACGTGAAGGAATCGCTCGAACCGCCCGATCCCATGCCAAGCATGGCCATGCCGCCGCCGCTCATCGCGCCGACCGTCTCGACGCCCGGCACCTCGGCCGTGCGGGCCATCACCTCGTCCACCATCGCGTATGCATCGCTCTGGTCGGTATCGTCCGGCATCGTTACGGTCATGCTCATCTGCGCCGCGCTCATCTCCGGGATGAACTCAAGGCCCATCACGCCCGTCTGCCACACGGCGACCGCCAGCAGCGCCAGAGCGCCTGCGATCGGAACAGCCTTGTGCGCGAGGCAGAAGCGCAGAACACGTTCGTAGCCGTTCACGAACGCGTCGAACCACGGGTGACGCTTCTCCGCCGCGCTGCGCAGCACCGTGGAGCTGAGGCTCGGCACAACGGTCAGCGCGACGATCAGGCTCGCCAGCAGGGAATAGGCGATGGTCAGACCCATGTCCGAGAAGATCTGCCGCGTGAGGCCCTCGGTGAACACGATCGGCAAAAACACGCACACGGTCGTGAGCGTCGAGGCCATGATGGCCCCGGCCACCTGCTTCGCGCCGCGTACGGCGGCCTTGGGCGCGGGCATTCCCTGCGCGCGCAGGCGGTAGATGTTCTCGATGACGACGATCGAGTTGTCCACCAGCATACCGACGCCGAGCGCGAGGCCCGACAGAGAGATGATGTTGAGCGTGACGCCCGAGAAGTACATCAGCACGACGGCAAACGTCAGGCTGATGGGGATGCTCATCGCCACGACGAACGTCGGGCGCACGTCCTTCAAAAACAGCGCCAGCACCAGAATGGCCAGCACGCCGCCCCACGCGAGGTTCGAGAGAACCGACCCGGTGATGATCTCAATATAGTCGCCCTGATCCATCAGCGGCGTGATGTGCAGCCCCTCGGTCTCCGTCTCCAGTTCCTCGATGGCCGCTTCCAGTGCCTTCGACACGTCGGACGTGGACGCGGTAGAACTCTTCGAGATGGTCAGCAGCACCGCGTCGTTGCCGTTTACCTTGGCGTAGGTGTCTCCCGCGGTGTCGAGCACCGTGATATCCGCGACGTCCGTCAGGCGCACATCACCCACGTCGTCGACATCCATGTGCATCAGGATCGTGTTTTCCAGATCCTCCACGCTCTCAAATTCCTCGCCGATCTTCAGCAGGTACTGCGTCTCGCCCTCGTAGAGGTAGCCCGCGGGCATCGAGAAATTCTGCGCGGTGATGAGGCTCTTGACGGTATCCATCGTCAGAAGCTGTGTGATGTCCGCCGACTCGAGCGCCGCCTCGCGCTGCTCGTTGAACTGCTCGCGCGCCGCTTCCAGCTCCGCCTCGGCGGATTCCAGCGCCGTCTCACCGGCTGCGATCTGCGCCGCACCCGCGCCGAAGCCCGCCGCGGCCTGCAATTTGCCCGCCTCGAGCTTTTTGTACGCCTCCTGCGCCTGCGCCAGCGCGGCCTCGGTCTGCTGCTGCACCATCTGTGCGGCCGCAAGTTCCGTGCTGAGGTTCGACAGCTCCGTCTCGATCTGCACAAGGCGCACCACCGCGCCCGCGAGCATCTGCCAGTCCTCCTCCGTCATCGCGGCGAGCGTGTCGATGAGCGCCGGCAGCCCCGACGCTTCGGTGTGCTCCGCGGCGATCTCACGCAGCTGCGCCCAGAGCGCTTCGCGCTCGTCCTGCGTCATGTTCGCCATCTCCTGCCACGAACCGGGCAGCGCGCCGGCGATTTCCGGCCACGCATCGCGCAGTTCCTCCAGAGAGACATCGATCTGCCCCGCGGAGTCCAGCGCCGCGGTGATGACTGATTTTTCGGTTTCCAGCGCCTTCTGAGACGCCGTCAGGTTCGTGACGTTTGCGTTCACGGCTTCCAGCTGCGCCACGGCGGCGTCCACCTGGGCGCTCGTCTGCGCGAGGGCGTCCGCCGTCTGCGACTGCTGCGCCTCCAGCTCCAACTTGCCGTCGGCCAGCTCCTGCTTGCCGCTCGCGACCTCTGCGGACGCTTTGTTCAGTTCGTCGAGCGCCTCCGCCAGCGCGCTGTCCACGCTCGCGAGCACCTTCGTGTTCAAATCGTCGATCTTCTGCTGCGACAGCCGGATCTCGACCGTGTGCTCCACAAGACCACTGGCCGACACGCTCGCAACGCCCGCCTGACGCTCGAAATACGGCACGACCGTCTCGTCCGCGATCTGCGACACCGCATAGGCGTCCGCGCCCTCGCAGTCCACGCTCGCCACCATGACGGGCAGCATGTCGGGGCTGATCTCCAGCAGCATCGGCTCGGATGCCGTATCCGGCAGCGCGCCCTTGACCTGGTCGACTGCGGAGGACAGCTTCACCATCGCGCTGTCCATGTTGGTGCTCTCCTCGAATTCGAGGATGACCATACTCATGTTTTCACTTGATACGCTCTGCACGTTCGCGACGCCGTTCACGGTGCCGAGGCCCGCCTCGAGCACCGCTGTCACGCCCGTCTCCACGCGCTCCGGGTCCGCGCCCGGGTACGTTGTGACGACGACGATGTACGGCAGTTCCAGCGTGGGAAGAAGGTCCGTCGTCATGCCGAGAAAGCTGATGACGCCCAGGACCAGCACCATGATGACCGCCACTACGACAGTGTACGGCTTTTTGACACAATAGGAGGACATGAAAGGCTTCCTTTCTTTTCGATTGCCTTCGCATTTTTCCGACCGACCGGTCGGTCGGTGCGCTGTGATTGATTATATCACTTGTGTGCCGTTCGCGCAAGGCGCCGGGCGTAAGGCGCGGAGGCGGACTGCGGGCGAATTATATGGGCTGATGCACGGAGAAACGGCTTGATTTGAGAGGGAATATGAATTAAACTATACAGTGATTGGATGATATCAGACGGTTTTGCTGCGACGATGGCGGAAACCGTATTGCGCTCGTGATTTGGCGGCGGGCCTGTGCCCGGCTCACGAACTTCGAGTGCGCCAAAACTGATTTAGGAGTTTCTGTATGCTGTTCAATTCAGTTGACTTCCTTCTCTTTTTTCCGGTTGTCACGATCCTTTTCTTTGCGATCCCCAAACGGGTCCGCAATATTTTCCTTCTCGCGTGCAGCCTTTATTTTTACATGTGCTGGAAGGCAAAATACATTCTTTTGATCGCGTTTTCCATTCTGGTCACCTATCTGAGCGCCCTCGTCATGGAGTGGCTGGAAAAGCAGGGAAGACAGAGATTGCGAGGGCTCATTCTGGCCGGAACCATCGTCTCCAATCTCGCGGTGCTGTTCCTCTTCAAATATTATAACTTTTTCGTCGAGAATGTCGCCGCGCTGACGCAGAACCGGCTTTTGCTGCCGCTGTTCAACTTTGCGCTCCCGGTCGGCATCAGCTTTTACACGTTTCAGGCGCTGAGCTACGCCATCGACGTCTACCGGCACGATATTCCGGCGGAAAAGAACCTGATCACCTACGCGCTCTTTGTCAGCTTCTATCCGCAGCTGGTCGCCGGTCCGATCGAGCGCTCGACAAACCTGATGCCGCAAATCAAGGCGGGAACACGGTTTGATTTTGAAAACATGCGCGCCGGACTGCTCCTGATGGGCTGGGGCATGTTCCAGAAGCTTGTCATTGCGGACCGCCTCGCGCTGTTCGTCGACGAGATCTACAACAACTACGCCGGCATGGACGGTTCATTCCTCATCCTTGCGACCGTTCTGTTCGCGCTTCAGATCTACTGCGATTTCGGCTCTTACTCAAACATCGCCCGCGGTGCGGCGGCGGTGATGGGCTACCGGCTGATGATCAACTTCAACGCGCCGTACTTCTCCCGAACATTCGCCGAATACTGGTCCAGATGGCACATTTCCCTGAGCACCTGGTTTCAGGACTACATCTTCGAGCCTGTCGTCTGGAAGATGCGCAATAAGGCCGCGGCCGCGTACGTCGGGGTGCTGCTTGTCTTCTTCATCAGCGGCTTCTGGCACGGCGCAAGCTGGACCTATGTGATCTGGGGCTGTCTGCACGCACTGTTCCGCGTGCTGGAGATGGCGCTGCGCCGCCCTAAAAAGAAGCTGTACAAAAAGCTGGGCATCAATGCGAAAAGCCGATGGCTTCAGGTGCTGGAAACCGTCTGGGTGTTCCTCTGCGTCTGCTTCACATTCATCTTCTTCCGCTCCGAAAGTCTGGAACAGGCGTTCGGGGTCGTCGGACGGATCGCCACGCAGACCCATTTCTCCGCGCTGTTCTCGGGCGAGTTCTTCTCGCTCGGGCTGGATGAAAAGGATTTCACAGTCGCTCTCATCGCCCTGATCGTCCTTGTCGTGGCGGACTGGCTTGTTTACCACAAAAAGGATATTTATCATTGGGTAGTGGCGAAGCCGTTGGCTGCCCGCTGGGCGCTGTATTGGCTGCTGATTTTTTCCAGTGTGATTTTTGGAGTTTACGGGCCGAGCTATGACGCCGCACCCTTCATTTATTTCCAGTTCTGACCGGGGGAAAATATGAGTAAATTCAAAAAAGTTTTCGGATCGGTCGCGTTCTTTCTCATCACAATGGCCTTGGTGTACGGGGCCGCGAACCTGCTGCGCGACAGAGAGACCACGCTGTCCGGCCTGTATTCCGAGGAAAAGGGCAGCGTCGACATGGTGATCGTCGGTTCCAGCCACGTCAACAACGGCAGCATCCCCAACATCTACTGGGAGGAAAACAACATCTCCGCGGTCAACGTTTACTCCTGGGCGCAGCCCGCCTGGACGGCGTATCATTATATCCGCGAAGCGTTGGATGAACAGGACCCGGACATCGTCCTGCTGGATCTGTACTGCATGACGTACGGCAACTCCTATATCATGCCGGAGGAAATTGACAGGATCAATTACGAAAACAGCTTCAACATTGACATCAACCTCAATTATCTTGAGCTGATCCACACCAGCGAGGAGGTCGGACTCGATCTGCGTCCGTATGAGGATTTTCTCAACCTTCCCCGGTACCACACCCGCTGGAAGGATCTCGACTGGAAGATGCTGACGTACGATCCGCACAACGACAGGGATTTTCTGAAGGGCTATGGCCTGATCTATCAGGCACAGCCGCAGGAGCAGCCGATGTTTGAGACGGACGAGAGAATGGTCCCTTACGAATTTTGCGTGGAGTATCTCGACCGGATCGTCGATCTGTGCGAAAAGAAGGGCGTCGATCTGATTTTCACAATGATCCCGTACATCTACAATGAGACGGAAGTGAAGATCGACAACTGGCTCACAGATTATGCGCAGGAACATGGGATCCCCTACATCAGCTACATTGGGGCCGCGGCCTCGGAACTCTGTCTCGACTACGAGACCGATTTCAGCGACAACGGCCACCTGAATTTCTATGGTGCGCAGAAGGTCACGATGCACCTGTCAGGCGTGCTGGGCGAGATGTACCCAGACTACCGAAAGGAGGACAACCCCTGCGCGGCGCAATTTGACGAGGACTATCAGAAATATCTGCGCGTTCTGGAGGCAAACGAGATCATGGCAGAGAACGATCTCGGCCGTTATCTGGATCACGTGTTTGCCGATGAAAACTATACGCTTTACCTTGTCAATGACGAGTCCTCCGTGACGGACGCCTTGCAGGAGGCACTGGAACAAAATGGCGTGTCTGCGGACGCAGAGCGCATGTGCGCGGTGCTGAACTCCGCGGGAAGCGTCGTCGGCCAGGAGGAAGTGGAAGCGCAGCTCTTCGGGCGAGCGGGAAGCGTTCGGTTTGAGTACGGCGAAAATGTTCAGGTGATTCTCAACGATTACCCCGCCATTTCGATTGATTCCGGCTTCAAGGCGGTGCTCTGCGACTCCATCCTCCAGCGGCCTCTCGAGACGATTGCATACGACGCCGCGCAGGGGACGATCGTACACAAGGAATTTTCCTCGGACATCATCGATCTGTTCAAATGATCTGGCGCCTTTCCTGGTAAAAAAACCGTGGCGAGATGACAAAAGAAAGCCCTGTGCGGGTCGGCCCGCACAGGGCTTTTGCGTGAAGGGGAGAAAGGCGCTCCCGCGCTTACAGGGAGCTCACGGCGTTCTGCGGCGGCGGGCGGAGGAGGGGATCCCCATTTCCTCGCGGTACTTCGTCACGGTGCGCCGTGAGACCGGCAGGCGGACCGCCACGAGCGCGGCGCGCAGCGCCTCGTCGCTCAGCGGCTTTTCGGGGTCCTCCGCGCTGACGAACCGCGCGATGTGGCGGCGAACGTTCTCGCTGGAGATCGAGGCCCCGTCGTCGGCGGTGATGGCCGAGACAAAGAAGCGGCGCAACGGCAGGATCTGTCCGTCAAACTGGATGCACTTGCCCTGCACGGCGCGGCTCACGGTCGAGAGGCTCAGGCCGAGGCTGTCTGCAAGCTGCGTCAGCGTCATCGGCTCGAGCGGCTCATGCCGCAGAAAGTACCCCTGCTGGCGCTCCGCGATGGCCTTCAGCAGGCGCACCATCGTGTTCTCGCGCTCCTGCATTGAACGGATGAGCTGCTGGGCGTCCGATTTCTTTTCGCGCAAATATTTCCGTTCCGCTTCGGTGCCCTCGCACAGCAGCGCGCAGGTCTGTTCGTTCAGAGAGAGCTTGCACAACAGGCGGCGGTCAAGCTCGATGCGCACGCGTCCGTCCTCACGCCGGAATACCGCCTCCGGGATCTGGCAGGCCGGCGCCACTCCGGAGCCGTACCCCTGCGCCGGGCGCGGATTCAGAGCGCGCACGGCGTCAGCGGCTCTTTTGGCCTCCGACGGGCTGCATTCCAGCAGTTTTGCGACGGCGGCCATATTTCCTCTGGCCAGCAGCTCCAGTCCGTCTGTCTGCACCAGCCGCAGCGTATGCGGATTGAAATGATCGGTGCGCGCGAGCTGCAACACGAGACACTCGGTCAGCGAGCGCGCGCCAACCCCGGCGGGCTGCAAGTCCTGCAAAATATAGAGCGCCTGCTCCATGTCAAACAGCGGGACCTTCTGTTCCCGCGCCAGATCGGCGAGGTCGAAGTCCAGAAACCCGTTTTCATTCAGGCATTCGATGAGATAGAGGCACAGCTGACGCATCGGATCCGAGAGGCGCGGCATGTGAAGCAGCTGCTCGGCAAGCGCGTCGGAAAGTCGCTCGCCCTGACTGTGCGGGTCCGCCAGACGCGTGGCGAGGTCTTCCTCCGGCGCTCCGCCCCAGCCCGAAAACACCTCTCCTGCGGGAAGATCCCAGACGGCGGCGCTCTCGCTTCCGCTGACCTCCCAGACGTCGCTCTCGCGCTGCGCCAAGTCCCTCGTGAATTCCTGTTCCGGGTCGGGCAGCCGCGCGTCCTGAGGCAGCTCCAATTCCAGCAGAGGGTTCGACAGCGCCGCCTCCTGCAAATACGTCTCCAGCTCCGTGACGGGAAGCTGAAGGATCTCCAGCGAGCGGCGCAGCCCCTGACTGAGTACCTGTTTTTGTGCTTGCTGCTGTATCAGTTCCAATGCAGCACTCTCCTCTCAGCACGCACCCTTGGAGAGGGCGATCATTTTCCTCATTATACATGAGTTTTCGCCGCAAAGCAACAAAGCGGCAAGGAGTAAAAGCAGACCGCGGGCGGAAGCATTTCTGCTTCCGCCCGCGGCCGCTTATGTTGACAGGATGTGTGTGGATGTCTTACTTGACGACTTTCTTGTCCTTCTGGCGGAGAACCACGCCGCTGCGGTTGCCCGTGTGCTTGCCGTTCGCGACCGTGACGCCGCCGTTGACCAGCACGTACTCGATGCCCTCGGGGAACTGCACGGGATCGGTGAAGGTGCCCTTGTCGATGATGGTCTCGGGGTTGAAGACGGTGATATCGGCGTAGTTGCCGGCCTTCAGCTCGCCGCGCCCTTCCATGTTGAACGTGGTCGCGGGCTTCTTGGTCATCTTGTAGATGGCCTCCTCCAGCGTCAGGGCCTTGTCCTCACGGACATATTTGCCCAGAATGCGCGGGAAGGCGCCGTAGACGCGCGGGTGCGGCTTGCCGCCGAGCAGGCCGTCGGTGCAGGCGTTCATCTCCGGGCGCTTCATGAAGAGCTGCACGTGCTCCTCCGTGCCATAGAAGTCCACCATGCCGACAGCGTTCTCTTCCTCCATCAGGAGGTCGAACGTGGCCTCGTACGGGTCTTTGCCGCGCAGTTCGCCCAGCTGCGTCAGGCTCAGGCCGACGGCGTCCTGATTCTTCTGCGTCTTGACGCTCGTCACGAAGATGCCGTCCAGACCGGCGAACTCCACGAAGTTGTCCCAGCCGGGGATGCCGTGCTCGATGTCGTAGACCATTTTCTTGCGCAGCTCGGGATCGTGCAGGCGCTCGATCACCTTGTTCGTGCCGCCGTCGTGCACCCACGGGGGCAGGATGACGCCCAGCATCGTGCTGCCCGCGACGTACGGGTACTGGTCGAAGCTGACGCGGATGCCCTCGGCCTCCGCCTTCTCCAGCAGCTCGATGACCTTGTCGATCTTGTCCCAGTT
>CALXIU010000068.1 GCA_944388415.1 uncultured Ruthenibacterium sp.
CGTCTCCGCGCTAAGAGCCGCCGCTTGCGCGGCGGTTGCGCTCCGACACGCCGCTGCGGCGGCAGCCCTCAATGGGGAGGCAAGAACACACTTTTTCAGGTTTATCGACAAGCTCAGGGCCCCCCGCATGTGCGCGGGGTCCCTTTGCCGTCTGCGGCATCTATGTGAACCGCGCTCAGTCGCTCTTGATCGCCTCGAGCGCGGGGATCTTCACGGCCTTGCCGGCGGGATAGTAGCCAGAGCCGACGCCGATGAGCACGGAGAACACGACCGCGAACGCGAGCAGCCACGGCGGGATGACCGAGATGCGCGCGCCGCCGCCGAACACCGCCGTGCGCAGCGTCTCGGGCGTGACGCCGCCCAGCGAGACGAGATTCGTCACGAGCGACGCCGCGAGGCTGACAGCGCAGCTGACGACGCCGCCCGCGAAGCCGATGGCGGCCGCCTCCGCGAGGAACAGAAGCCGGATGTCACGCACAAAGCACCCGAGCGCCTTCATGACGCCGATCTCCTTCGTGCGCTCGGAGATGGACATGATCATCGTATTCGTGATGCCGATGGCCGCCACGATGAGCGAGATGGCCCCGAGGCCACCGAGCATCATCTGCTTCTGGCGCGCCTCCTTCTCCATCGGCGCGCGGATGCTCTCCATCGACTCCGTGATGAAGCCCATCGCCTTGATCTCCTTCTCCACGTCCGCGACGCGGCTGATGTCCGACACCTTCACGAGGACGTTCGCGAACGTCTTCTCCGTCTTTTTGCCGGGGCTGATCTTTTCAACGAGCTTCTGAAGGTCCGCGAGGCACATCAGGATGCCGTCGGACGTCTCCATGCCCTTCGAATAATCCTCTTTGACGACGCCCGCGACGCGCAGCGGCACCGTGATTTTTCCGGCGTCCGTCTCGACCTCGAGCGTCAGCGTCTTGCCCATCGGGTCGAAAAACGGGTCGGGCACGGACGTCTGGTTGCCGTTTTCGTCCCAGCCGCCGCCCCAGCGGCTGACGGTGTCGGAGCCCTCGGGGCGCATCGTGTCGCGGAACGAATACGCGGTGAACTGGCCCACGATGACGTCGCCGCTCTTCTCGATGCCGCCGCCCTGTTCGAGGGAAAAGCCCATCGCCTCCATCTGCGAGGCGTCGAGGCCGGCGACGGACGTCCAATCGGCCACGTAGCGCCCCGCCGTCCCGGTGACCAGCCGGACGGAGGCCCCCTCCAGCGGCCGGCGCGGCATGACGGCCGTGACGCCGCCCAGCGCGCGCAGACGGCGCACGGCGGCTTCGTCGAGCTTCGTCTTGCCGCGCCCGCCCTGCGGCGGGTTGACGGTGATGATCGTCAGGTCGCCCATCTGGGACAGCAGCCGCTCCTGCGACTCCTTCATGCCGATGCCCAGCGACACCATGATGACGATGGAGCACCCGCCGATGACGACGCCCAGCACGGTGAGCAGCGTGCGCGACTTCCTGCGCAGCAGATTTTGCAGGCACAGGCGCAGCAGGTCCTGTTTTCTCACGGCTCCATCCCTCCGTCCGCGCTGTCGTCCCAGACCCAATCGTCCGACGAGGCGGGCGGGAGCGGCTTTTTCCGGCGGCGCAGGAAGAAGAACGCCGCGCCGCCGCCCGCGGCGAGCACGGGGATCGCCAGCAGCAGCCGCGCCCACGGGAAGCCGGGCTTCTCCGGCTCCGGATCCGCCTCGAAGTCGTCGCCGCCGAACGAGGCCGCTTCGACGCTCGCCGTCAGCGGGAACTCCCGCGTCTGCGTCTGCTGATCGGCGTCCTCGTATGTGATCTTCACCGTCAGCTTCAACTCGCCCGACCCGTCCGGCGTGAGCGCGAAGCCGATGCTGCCCGAGCCGCCCGCCGCGACGTTGCCGAGGTACTGCGTGCGCGCCGGGCTGGTGAAACCGTTGCCGACGAGCTCGGCCTCAAGGTTCGCGACGTCGCCCTTGCCCTTGTTGACGTACGAGAGCGTCAGCTCGCCCTCGACGCCCTCCTCGAGCTGCGGCGCGGCGGGCGGCGTGATCTGGAAGCGGTCGGGCTGCGACACCGGCACCGTCAGGCGCACGTCGCTCGTGACGGGCGCGCGGCGCGCGGCGTCGACGTACTCATATTTGAACGACACGGTGATCGGCTGCGCGCCGCTCTTCGCGGCGGGCACAGCCTGCATCGGCAGCTCCTGCGTCTGCGATTTGCCCGCGCCGAGCGATTTGTAGTGCGCGGTGTTCGTGCCGCCGTCGACCGTGAAACTCTCGCCGCCGTCGACCGTGACGACGATGTTCTCGCACCGCACGGAGCCGGTGTTCTCGAACGTGAACGACAGCGGGAACTTGCCGCCCGCCGCGACGGTCTTGCCGCCGTAGGCGAACGTCTTGACGACGATGTTTGGCGCCGGCGCGTCCGTCTTCTGCGCGGAGGACGGCGCGGCCGAGGCGCGCGCGGGGATGTTGACGCGGTCGGACTGCGAAGCCGCCGTCTGCGCGCCCGCGCTGTCGTACGCGAAGCGCAGCTCGACGGAGAGCGACTGGCTCTCGGACGCGATCTCCTTCGCGGCGCGCAGGCGCACGTCCGCCGATGCGCTGGCGCCGGGCGCGAGGTCGGGCAGCTGGAACGTGGACGTCTCGTTCAAAATGTTCAGCGCCTCGGACGGTGTGACCGTCGCGGACGCGCCCGTCGCGGCTGCCGCGCCGCGGTTTGTGAACGTCAGGCGGATGGTGAACTCCTCGCCCGGCGAGACGGGGCTGGAGACGGCGGAGCGCGCGACGGCGATGGGCGGCTGGACGGCCGCGGCCTTCGCGGCGACGGGCACGGAGAGGCGGTCTGACGCCGTGCCCTGCGCGTCCGCGCCGTTCGCGTCGTAGAGGTAGCGCAGCTCGACGGAGACGGACTGCGACGGCGCGGCCGCGTCGGCGGCGCGCAGGCGCATTTTGACGCTGCCCGTGCCGCCCGCCGGGATGTCCGCGAGCGCGGCGGACGACGACGTGCCGGGGAGCGTCAGCCCGTCGGACGGGGCAAAGGCCGCGACGGGCGTTTTGAGCGGCGTGGAGCCGAGGTTCTGGAAGCGGAACGTGACGTCCGCCTCGCCGCCCGCCGGGATGGGCGGCAGCTCCTCGCGCGAGATCAGCACCGCGGGCGCGGGAGTCTCGGCCGCGGCCTCCTCGGCGCGGACGGCGGCGGGGGCGGCGATGAGCGCCAGCGCCAGCGCGGCGGCGAACGCGCGTTTCAAAATCAGAGTTTTCATGGCAATGTCCTCCTGTCTGTGGGTTCGTCGCTGACGATCTCGCCGTCGATCAGCGTCACGATGCGGTCGGCGTACGCGGCCATCTCGGGGTCGTGCGAGACGAGCACGATCGTCTGGTGCAAATCGCGCGAGAACGCGCAGATCATCTCCATGACCTCGACCGTCGTGTGCGAGTCGAGGTTGCCGGTCGGCTCGTCGGCAAACACGACGTCCGGCCGGGCGAGGAACGCGCGCGCGATGCCCGCGCGCTGCTGCTGCCCGCCCGACATCTGGCCGGGATAGTGGTCGAGCCGGTGCGCGAGGCCGACGCGGCGCAACATCGCGCGCGCCGCCTGCTCGCGCTGCGCCTTCGGCACGCCGCGGAACATCAGCGGCATCGCGACGTTTTCGGTGGCCGTGAGGCCCGGCAGCAGGTTGTACGACTGGAACACGAAGCCCAGATGACGCTGGCGGAACGCCGCGAGCTCCTCCTCGCTGAGGCGTGACACCGGCACGCCGCCGATGCGCACCTCGCCGCGCGTTGGCTTTTCCATGCCGGCGAGCAGATTGAGCAGCGTCGATTTTCCCGACCCGGACGTGCCGAAGATGCAGCAGATCTCGCCGCGGCGCACGGTCAGATCGATACGTTTGAGCGCGACGACCTTTTCGTCGCCCAGCGGGTATTCCTTGCGCAGGCCGCGCACCTCGATGACGGGCCTCGCCCTTGCGGTCTCGTTCATGCGTCCGTCCCCCTTTCGCACGCTCAGTATACCGCGCGCACCTTTGCGCAGCCTTTGCCGAACCTTAAGATTTGTAAAGAAAAAGACCGCCCACGAGGGGCGGTCTGAGGCTGGCGATCAATTTGAAAAGGGAGCTTTGGCTCCCCTCAATGGGGAGCCGATTCTCTGCCCAGCCGCAGGGGACGGTGATAAAGGGCCGCAAACACCTGTTAAAAAAGGTCGGCGAGGGCGGCGTACTGGGCGAGCGTGATGCGCTCGGCGCGGGCGGCAGGGGGGATGCCGGCGGCGTCCATCGCGGCGGCGACGCGATCCTTCGGAAGGCCCAGCCCGGCGCTGACGGAATTGACGGCCGTCTTGCGGCGCTGGCCGAACGCGGCGCGCACCGTTCGGAAGAGCGCGGCCTCGTCGCGCACCTCGACGGGCGGGGCCTTGTGCAGCGCGAGCCGGATGACGGCGCTCGTGACCTTCGGCGCGGGGTAGAAGCTGCCGGGACTGACGGTGAACAGCAGTTTCGGCTGCGCGTAGTAGCGGACGGCGTAAGTCACCGCGCCCGCCTCGCGCGTGCCGGGCTCGGCGCACAGGCGCTGCGCGGCCTCGTGCTGCACCATCACGGTGATGTGCTCGATGGGCAGCTTCTCCTCGAGCAGTTTCATCACGATGGGGCTGGTGATGTAGTACGGCAGGTTTGCGCACACCGCGACGCGCAGGCCGGGGAACTCGTCGCGGATGAGCGCGGCGAGGTCGGTCTTGAGCACGTCGCCGAGGACGACGCGGACGTTTGAAAACTCCGCGAGCGTCTCGGAGAGAATGGCGGGCAGGCGCTCATCCACCTCGATGGCGACGACCTTCTTCGCGCGCTTTGCCAGCTCTTTCGTCAGCACGCCGATGCCGGGGCCGATCTCGATCACGCCAAACGTGTCATCGATGCCGGACGCCTCGACGATCTTCGGGCACACGCCGGGGTTGACGATGAAGTTCTGTCCGAACTGCTTCGACAGCGAAAAGCCGTGCCGCCCGCACAGCGCGCGGACGGTGGAGAGATCTGTCAGATTCATAAATTCCTCCTGCGTCAAAAACGGGGCCGCCGCGAGGCCGCCCCGTTTGCGTGTGATTCATTCCGTCTCCGGCGTGCTGGTGCTCGCGGACTGCGACGTGCTCGCGGATGTGCTCTCCGGCTCGGACGAGGACTCGTCCGACGTGGACGGCGCGCGGTTGAGCAGCGCGTTGGCCGTCTCGACGGCCTTGATGACCTGCGTGTCCGTCTCGGGCGTCAGGTCATAGAAATTGCGCTCCTCGTCGGCCTTGAGGGCGATCTCGACGTCGGGCAGGACGCCCGTGCCGTTGAAGCTCTCCTCCTTGCCCGTGAGCAGCATCCCGACGGTGTACGACACGGCCGCGCCGTTCGACAGGCGGACGGGGTCGCACTGGATGGAGCCTTTGCCCGCGGTGACGGTGCCGACGATGCGGCCCTTGTCGAAGTCGCGCACGGACGCCGCGAGCAGCTCCGCGCCGGCGGCGGTGGAGCCGTTCGTCAAAACGACGACGGGCACGTCGATCTCATTGACGTCGGACGTGGCGATCAGGTCCTTTGTGTCGTCCGAATTGAGGCGGCTGGCGATGGGGCCGACCGGGCACAGCGCGTCGATGACCTCGACGGCGTTGTCGAGCGTGCCGCCCGTGTTGTTGCGCACGTCGACGATCAGCGCCGCGAGGCCGCCCTCGCCCGCCTTCATCTCGTCGATGGCCTCGGACAATTCCTCGTTTGTGGAATCGACGAAATTGACGATGCGCACGTAACCGATGCCGTCGGAGCCGAGCATCTGCCACTCGATGCTGGGCGTGTCGTACTGACGGCGCTGGATGGTGACGGTCTGCTCCTCCGCGGTGACGTTGAGCGCGGTGAGCGTGACGGACGTTCCGGCCTCGCCGCTCAGCAGGCTGGCGACGCGGTCGGCGGACATCGACTGCACGCTGGCGCCGTCGATCTTCGTGATATACCAGTTCCTGGTGATGCCGGCCTCCTCGGCGGGCGAGTCGGCGTAGACGCGGATGACGCGCGCGTAGTTCGTCGTGGAGTCCTTGACGACGTCGACGCCGACGCCGACGACAGCGCCCGTCCGGATGTTGAGATATTCAAGATACTGCGCGGCGGTGTAGTAGCGCGCGTTCGTGTCGCCGATGCCGGCCATGTAGCCGGTGGCGATCATGTCGTACAGCGTCTCGTCGTTGATCTCGCCGTAGTAATCGTTGCGCACGGCGCGGTCGATCTCGGCGAGGTTGTCGTACATGATCTCCTTCTCGCGCACGCTCGCAACAGTCTTGTTGAACATCTGCTGCGACAGGATCATCGTGACGGAGAATGTGACCGTCATGGCGATGATGGCGATGGCCAGCGCCAGATTGACGGAGATTTTTTTGTTCATACCCTCTCCCCTTCCGGTCAGCGGTACTTAGTAGTGCAGCGACGCCTCGATGTTGGGATCGAGGTACGGGCGCGCGGACGTGGGCGAGCCGTTGATGTCCAGCTCGAAGTGCAGATGGTTGCCGGTGGAGTTGCCGGTGGAACCGACGTAGCCGATCAGCTGTCCCTTCGTGACGGTGACGCCGTCGCTGATGCCCGCGGCGCGCGCGGACATGTGGCCGTAGATCGTGACCATGCCGTCGCCGTGGCTGATCTTGACGCACGTGCCGTACGACCAGTGCGCGTTCGTGGACACGACGCCGCCGTACGCGGCGTAGATGGGCGTGCCGGCCGGCGCGGGGATGTCGAGGCCGCGGTGGACGTCATACACACCGTAGATCCAGCGGCCGACGCCGTAGTCGGACGAGATCCGGTAATAGCCGGGCAGCGGCCAGTAGAAGTAGCCGGTGTCGAGGATGACGTCGCTGCCGGAGGTGTCGTTCACCCACGCGAGCCACTCCTGGCGCGCCTCCTCATACAGGCGCTGAAGCTCCTTTTCCTCCTCGCTCTTGGCGGCGAGCTCGGCGTCGGCGGCCGAGATCTCGTTGTTCGCGGCGGTGACGCTGTTGACGTACTGCTGCTTTTGCGCCTCGAGGTCGGCCTTCTGCTGTTCGAGCACGGCGAGCTCGGCGTCAAGGTCAGCGATGACGGTGTCCAGCTCGTCCTTCTGCGCGCGGAGCGTCTCGATCAGCTCGGTGTCGCTCTGCGCGATGTACTGCAAATTTTCAATGTAGCGCAGCGCCTCGGCGAACGACGTGACGCCCAGAAGCACCGACAGCGACGAGCGGTTGTGCTGGATGTACATCGTCTTCATGCGCTCGTCGAACAGCGTCTGCGTGGCCTCGACCTCGGCGATCTTTTTCTCGAGCTCATCCTGCTTGAGGCTGATACTCTCCTGCTGCGCGCTGATGAGGGCGCTCTGCGCCTCGATCTGCTGCTTGACGGCGTTCGACAGCTGCTCGTAATACGCCTTCGACTGCTGCGCGGCCTCCTTGCTGCTCTCGATGCTCTCGATCTCGTCCTCGATGGCGTCGAGCGCCTCCTGTGCCTGCTGCAATTTGTCGGCGGGCGTTTCCTCGGCGAAGACGAACGCCGACGCC
This sequence comes from uncultured Ruthenibacterium sp., assembly GCA_944388415.1. Classification (GTDB taxonomy): domain Bacteria; phylum Bacillota; class Clostridia; order Oscillospirales; family Ruminococcaceae; genus Ruthenibacterium. The sequence goes on from CALXIU010000068.1 coordinate 7,515, forward strand.
AAGGGCGCGACGAGCGTCAGCACCATCAGGCACGCGAGCGCCAGACAGACGGCGCGGAGGATCTTTTTTCTGTGCTCCATCTCTCTCTCCTTACTCTGAGGGCGGAAAAAATCAGACTTTCAGATGCTTGCGGATGCTGGTGGCGCAGCCGACGCCGCCGATGAAGACGCCGAACAGCACGAAGCCGCCGAGCATGATCCAGATGACGTCCTTGAACGGCCACATGCAGCGCGTAAACTCGCCGAGCCACGCGGCATTGGGATTTTCCAGCGCGCGCAGCAGCGCGTAATATCCGCCGCCGACGACGGCGGTGGACAAAACGCCCGCGATGGCGCCGACGGCCATGCCCTCGACGAAGAACGGCAGGCGGATGAACGCGTTCGTCGCGCCGACGAATTTCATGATGTTGATCTCCTTGCGGCGCGCGAACACCGTCAGGCGGATCGTGTTCGAGATGACGACGATGCTGACGACGCCGAGCACGGCCACGAGGCCCCAGCCGGCGTACGTGACGGCGCGCTTCATGCCGACGAGCACGCTCGACAGCTCGGTGGGCGACTGCACGTCATAGATGAGGTCCGCGCCGAGGCCCTTGACGGACTCGACCGTCTCGGCGAGAAGTTCCAGATCGTCCACGCGCACGCGCACGGACGCGGGCAGCGGGTTCGAGGCGTTGCCCTCGCCCGCGTAGGACTCAAGCAGATCGCCGTCCTCGCCCATCCAGCTGCGCATCTCTTCGACGGCCTGCGCCTTCGAGACGTATTCCACCTCGGCCACGTTGCCGAGGCCGGAGACGGACTGCACAAAGGCATCGACGACTGTCTGGTCCGCCCCGTCGTTGAGGTAAACCTCGAATTCGTTCTGATCGGAGAGGTAGTCGACAAAGCTGTTGACGTTGACCGACAGCAGCGCCGCGATGCCCGTGATGATGAGGCACGCGGTGAGCACGCCGACGGACGCGACCGTCATCAGGCGGTTCTGCACCATCGAGTGCAGGCCCTGCTTCGTCAGGTATTTGAAACTGGACCACTTCATTTGAACGTCACCTCCCGCTTGCGTTTCGGGCGCGCGTCGGTGACGACCTCGCCGTGGTCGATCATGATGGTCCTCTTGTTGAAGTGGCGCGCCAGCGCGCGCTCGTGCGTGACGACGACGACCGTCGTGCCGACGCTGTTGATGGCCTGCAAAAGCTCCATGATCTCAACAGACAGCTCCGGGTCGATGTTGCCGGTGGGCTCGTCCGCGATGATGATGGGCGGCGAGTGCACCAGCGCGCGGGCCAGCGCAACGCGCTGCTGCTCGCCGCCGGACAGCTCGGCCGGGTAGCTGTGCGCCTTGCCGGTGAGGCCGACGAGGTTGAGCACGTACGGCACGCGGCGCTTGATCTGGCGCTCGGGGATGTTCGTCACGCGCATCGCGAACGCGACGTTTTCGTACGCCGTCATCGTGGGGATGAGGCGGAAGTCCTGAAACACGACGCCGAGGCCGCGGCGCAGGTACGGGATGTCGCGCTGCTTGATGGTGGACAAATCGCGTCCGTTGACGATGACGCGGCCCTCCGTGGCCTCCTCCTCGCGCAGGATGAGCTTGAGGAACGTGGACTTGCCCGCGCCGGAATGGCCCAGCACGAACACGAACTCGCCCTTGCGGATGTGCAGATTGACGTCGTTGAGCGCCAGGATGTCGGGGGTGTTTCCGTTTCCGGGGTACACCTTCTTGACTCCTTCAAATCGGATCATGGCACAGCTCCTTTGATGATGTACAGGGTTTCATGAGAACATACGAGCGCGGACGTCAAAATCATGCATCAGGCGCAAAAGCACGGCACAGCTCGCCGCTGCGCCGCGCTCCCTTCGCCGCCTTTTCCGCTCAGTACTTCGCGGGGTTGGCGTTGAGGTATTTCTTGACCATCAGCGCCACCTTGAACACGATCGCGTCGTCAAATTCGCGCAGATCGAGGCCGGTGAGCTTTTTGATTTTTTCCAGACGGTACACCAGCGTGTTGCGGTGCACGAACAGACCGCGGCTCGTCTCCGAGACGTTGAGGTTGTTTTCGAAGAAGCGCTGGATCGTGAACAGCGTCTCGGCGTCCAGCGATTCGATGCTGCCGTGCTTGAACACTTCCTTGAGGAACATCTCGCACAGCGTGGTGGGCAGCTGGTAGATCAGGCGCGCGATACCGAGGTTGTCGTAGCTGATGATGGACTGCTCGGTGTCGAACACCTTGCCGACCTCCATCGCGATCTGCGCCTCCTTGAAGCTCTGCGCGAGATCCTTGACGTTCGAGATCGGCGTGCCGATGCCGACGACCGCCTTGATGTAGTGCTCGCCCGACAGCGTGTCGACGATGGACGACGCAAGCTTGCGGAGATCGTGCGGGTCGATGCCGCGCTTGATCTCCTTGACGAGGACGGTGTCGTTCTCCGAGATGTTGAACACGAAGTCCTTCTGCTTGTCGGGGAACAGGCCCGACACGACGTCGTACGCGGAGATGTCCGCGCCCGAGACGACGCGGATCAGGAGCACCACGCGCGACACATCCGTGGCGAAGTGCAGCTCGCGCGCCTTCGCGTAGATGTCGCCCGGCAGGATGTTGTCGAGCACGACATTCTTGATAAAGTTCGCTTTGTCGAACTTTTCGTCGTGATATTGCTTGATGCTCTGCAGGCTGATGACCAGCAGAGAGGCATAGCGCGAGGCCGGCTCGTCCGTGCCCTCGACGAACACCGCGTAGTCGTTGCGCTTGTTCGACGAGAACATGTGGTACGTATAACCGTCGCGCACAAACGAATCCGCCGCCGTGAGGCGGTCGGATGCAACGCCGTCGTGCATCTCTCCGATCCGGTTGGGATCCGAGCACGAGATCACCGCGCCCGTCTCGTCGACCACGCCGACCACGCGGTCGATCGCGTCCTTCATCTGATACACAACGCCCTGAAACACTCTGTTCGCCATAACGTCCGTTCCCCTTTTCTCGGGCCGCCGGCCGGCAGCTCTTTGTGAAAATAAACAAGAAGCCCGTTGCTTTCTTTTCTATTGTACACAATACTTCCGGCTTTTGCAACATATTTTCACAAATTGCACAGGATATTATTGTGTAATTTGGGAAAGCGGCTCCCGAGCATGGAAAACAGAACTTATTTTACGGCACAATTGTGTTGATTTTTTGAAAAAGTTGTACCGGAGCGTTTCTCAAAGAGGCCATTTCGTCCTCTGTCAGCTCACGGAAGCCGCCGGGGCCGAGCGACGCGTCGAGCCGCACGCCGCCGATGGCCGTGCGCCGCAGCGCGCACACGCCCGCGCCGAACACGCCGAACATGCGCTTGATCTGGTGGTACACGCCCTGCGTCAGCACGACCTCGCACGAAAAAGCGCCTTCTTCGGCGCGCAGCGCGGCGGGCGCGAGGCGCGTGCCGTCCGCGAGCGTCACGCCCGCGGCGAAGCCGTCGATCATCGCGCGCGTCACGGGCGCGTCGACGGTCACCTCATACGTCTTGGCCACGTGGCGGCGCGGCGCGAGAATGTCGTGCGCGAACGCGCCGTCGTCGGTGAGCAGCACAAAGCCTGTACTCGTCTTGTCGAGCCGCCCGGCGGGGAACAGCTCCCGGCGCGGGTAGGCGTCCCGGACGAGGTCGGCGGCCGTCGTGTCGCGCGCATCGCGCGAAGCGGAGACGACGCCCTCGGGCTTGTCCAGCATGATGTAAACAAAGCGCTTTGCCGTGAGCGGCGCGCCGTCGAGCGCGACGGCGGCATTTTCGTCCACGTGCAGCGCGCCGTCGCGCGCCGCACGCCCGTCCACCGTCACGCGGCCGCGCCGCAGCGCCTGCTTCGCGTCCGCGCGGCTCATCTGCGCCGCCTTGGCCAGAAATGCGTCCAGCCGCATCGTATCCCCTCCCCGCTTCCGCTTTCCACTATACCATAAATTCCGCGCCGCGCAACATTTTCTTTCGCGCGCGGCTCAGTTATAATAAGGAAGATGCAAACGAAAAGGGGGACGCGCGTTGGGAGCGAAAACGGAGACGCGGAACGGAAAAGAATTGTTTGAGACGATGGCGGTGCCGCGGGCGCTGCGCATGATGGTGGTGCCGACGATCATCAGCCAGATCATTGTGCTGGTGTACAACATGGCCGACACGTTCTTCGTCGGCCGCACGAACGACCCGGCGATGGTGGCGGCGACGTCGCTGATCCTGCCGGTGTTCAACATCACGCTGTGCCTCGCGGGTCTCGCGGGCGTGGGCGGCGGCACGCTGGTGTCGCGCCTGCTGGGGCAGGACCGCATGGACGAGGCGCGGCGCGTCAGCTCGTTTTCCGTGGCGCTGTCCGTCGCTGTGGCGGCGGCGTTCGCGCTCGGCGCCGGGCTGTTCATGGAGCCGCTGCTGCGCGCGCTGGGCGCGGGGCCCGCGACGTTCGAGTACGCGCGGCAGTACGCGACGTGCGTGATCGTGGCGGGCGGCGTGCCGACGGTGCTGTCGAACGTGCTGTCGAACCTGATCCGCAGCACGGGCCGCTCGCGCGAGGCGGGCTTCGGCATCGCGCTGGGCGGCGCGCTGAACATCGCGCTCGACCCGCTGTTCATGTTCGTCATCTTCCCGCGCGGGATGGAGGTGCTCGGCGTGGGCGTGGCGACACTGGTGTCGAACTGCACGGCGTGCGCGTATTTCTTCATCGTGCTGGCGCGGCTTCCGCGCCCGTCCGTCCTCTCGCTGGCCGTGTGGAAGGGGCTGCCGGAGCGCGAGAGCGTCGCGGCCGTGTTCGCCGTCGGCATCCCGTCGGCGGTGGCGACGCTGCTGTTCGACCTCGACTACGTCGTCATCGACCGGCTGATGGTCGGCTACAGCGACGTGGCTCTGGCGGCCGTGGGCATCGTGCTGAAGGTGGAGCGCCTGCCGCTGAACGTGGGCATTGGCATCTGCCAGGGCATGATGCCGCTGGTGGCGTACAACTTCGCCGCGAAGAACCACGCGCGCATGGACGGCGTCGTGCGGCTGTCGCGCTCGCTGGGCCTCGTCGTAGCCGCGGTGAGTATCGCGCTGTACGAGATCTTCGCGCCGCAGCTGATCCGCTTCTTCATCGGCGACGTCGCGACCGTCGCGCTGGCGACGGATTTTCTGCGCATCCGCGTGCTGGCGACGCCGCTGATGTTCCTCAGCTTTTTCACGGTCTACCTCTTTCAGGCGTTCGGCATGGGCGGCAAGGCGCTGTTTTTGGGCGTGATGCGGTGGCTGGCGTTCAACATCCCGATGCTGTTCGCGCTGAACGCGCTCGTGGGCATGTACGGCATCGTGTGGTCGCAGGCGACGGCGGACGCGCTGACGGTGGCGCTGTCGCTGGCCGTCTATCACCGCTTCCGCCCGCGCGCGGAACAGGAAAGGAGCGCTGTCTCATGACGCGTATTTTATTTGTCTGCCACGGCAGGATATGTCAAACCTGAAAAAAGAACCGTACAACGAGTGCTTTTGTGTTTCGAAATCCATTTTACCAACGGTTTACCAATATTTCTGGAGAGCTAGACTTGCAAATTATCATACCAGAATGAGGAGAACTATAAAGTGGAAGAACTTAAAAAACATGCTCAATGGCATGGGCGTAATAAAACAACATCTGCGTGCTAGTGTTATAATCTGTCATAAAGCATATATAAGGGACTGTTGATTAACTTTCGCTTTGCAACCGCCCAATTACAGAATCACTATTGTAAACAAAGCCCGGAATGCCTTGGCTTAACAGTGATAAGGAACTAAATCACTTATCAACTGTTAGCTGACGGTTTTCGGGTGCATACGAAACTCCCGCCTGATTCCTAACAGGAATTAGGCGGGAGTTCTTCTTGTTAACAGAGCCAATATTGGAGGATAGCATTATGAAAACATTACTTTCCTGTGAATTTAACATGGATACCGGCTGTGTGGAACTGAAATATTCTAACGGAAGCATAATTTCCATTAACTGTACCGCTGTTGAGGATGAGGTGGCAAACAGCCGTTTCCAGCGGTCTGAACTGGACTGGCTCATCTACAACGATCCGCTGTCTTATGCGGAATTGATTTTGAATGGCGATCCGGAAGAATACCTGCGAACCGTAACAGAGACTCCACAGTTGGATTTCGATTTATAAGCAAAGCCGCCAGAGACACATCCATGAGATGCTGCTTCTGGCGGCTTTTTACATTTTGTCAATCAAAGCAAACACTACCGCTTGTTGCTCTTCACTCAATCTCGACCATCGTTCAAGGAGCCTTCTTTGCGAATCAGTCAGAGAAACTGGTGAATCTTCTTCTGCAAACAGCTGAGAAAGCGTGATGCCAAAAGCCGTGCAGATTTTTTCCAACGACAGAATAGTGGGAACCATATTCTTGCGATACCACGAAGAGATCGTAGACTGCGGCAAACCAGAGCGTTCTGCAAGCTGATACTCCGTCCAGCCCCGCTCCTCTCGATATGTGGTTATGGCAGAGAGAAT
>CALXIU010000069.1 GCA_944388415.1 uncultured Ruthenibacterium sp.
GTATTGCCGCCTTGTGATGGAGCAGGGCGGCATTCCCTTTGCGCCGCACCTGCTGTTCACGCAGTTTCTGGACGATGCGATACCCAAGGAGCGCGAACGCGGCCTGCGAATGGGAACGCAGATGCTGGGGCTGTGTGACGAGCTGTGGGTGTTCGGCGAGCCGTCCGAGGGGATGCGCATGGAGATCGAACAGGCCGGGCGGCTGGGAATCCCTGTGCGCCGTCTGTACGTAGCGGGAGGCGCGGCAAATGAGCGATAAGTGTTTTGCGCTGCGGGCGAGGGGCGTGTGCGGCGCGTTGAGCGGAAACTGTCCCGGTTTCGCAGCCTGCGCATTCTACAAACCGAAGCGCCGGCAGGAAGCGGACCAGCGCCATGCAAACGAGCGACTCAGACGGCTGCCGCCGGAGACACAGCAGCGCATTGCAGAGAAGTACTTCAGCGGCGAGATGCCGTGGAGAGGAGAATGCGAATGACGGCAAGAGAATATCTGTCCCAGGCATTTCACATCGACCAGCGAATCAACAGCAAGCTGTCGCAGGTGATGCGTCTGCGGGAAACCGCGACGAACTGCACGGCGACGCTGTCGGACATGCCTCGGCCGGATTCGCCGAACAAGCAGCGGATGGCAGACACCATCTGCAAGATCGTGGATCTGGAGCGGGAGATCAACGAGGACATCGACCGGCTGGTGGACTTGAAAGCCGAGGCCCGACGGGTGATCAACGCCGTTTCCGACCCAGACCAGCAGTTGATTCTGGAACTGCGGTATCTGTGCTATGAGCCGTGGAATGAGATCATGACTGAACTCGGCTACAGCGAGCCGACGATTTATCGGCTGCACGGTGAAGCTCTGAAAAAAATCTGTGTGCCGGTGAAAAATGATAGCTTTTGATATGGTTTGAGAGTTGCGGCCTGTGCTATAATTACACTCGTCGGAAAAGGACAATGTACCGCCCTTCGGAGCCTACCAACGCTCCGGGGCGGTTTTTCGTTCCGCGGCGGGCGCGGCATCTGCTGTGTCTGATGAGAAAGAATATCCGGAAATCGCTTGACTTTTCATCGGTTCAGAGCGTAAATGTCACTACCCAAAGCGAATGGAGGAATCGACATGACACTGCAAACGACCCCCGCGGACCGCAGGGAAATGGTCCAGGCGATTTCGGAGCGACTGAACAGCCCGGCGGTTTACCTGCGCGCCCCGACCTACGCCTATAGAATCGGCGGCCTCATGGTTGAGCGCGACGGGAGCATCGACAGCGACGACGAGGCGCTGCTAGAAACGCTCAGGCCGATGCTGATTGAGCGGGGCTGGCTGACGGACGCGGCTGCGGCGGATTCAGAAGCAGCCGCCGATCAGGAGAGCGGCGAAGGAGCCGTGGTGAATGCCGAATCAGAAGCAACTGCGGCAGATTATGCGTCGGCCGCGAAAGACTCCGAAAGCACGGATATGGAGCTCAGCTTCCCGGTGGAGGACTGGACGGTTGCGCAGCTGAACAACCTCCTGCGTACCCTGTACAGCAACCAGTACATCCTGCGCAGGATGATGCGGGGCGACGTCCTGTACATCGAACGGCTGCTGGTGGAGCGGCTGGACGAAACGCCCGCAGAGACCCTCGCCGATTTCGAAGCGATGCTGGCCGACGGTCTGGCGACGGGCATGCTCAGAGGCTGTCGCGTTCAGGACGGCAGGTTCACCCTCGAGACGGTGCTGGACGAGCACGACCCCACCCGCTGGCAGGTGCATGCGACGCTCCTGAACGCGATGCTGAAGCACGCGAAAGCCGCAAAGCGCGTGTTCCTCAAGGCGGACGCGAATCCCGAGAACGAGAAGTACCGTGCCAACAGCCTGCTGACGCGGCTGGGGCTCGGCGGCCCGGAGCACAAAGAGCTGCGGCGCGTGCTCATGGCCCACCTCAACGGTTACGCCGCATTCAAAAGCGCCGCTGACATGCAGGCGCACCGGGAGAAGTACGCCCAGCTACGCCGTGAGCGCCGGACGGCAGAAGAAGGTGCGCAGACATGAGCGCGTGGATGGACTGGATTCGGGATGTCGCGCTGAACCGCATCGACACGGTGGAGCGGGATTTGAGAGCGCATCCCGAGCGCAGCCCCCTGTTTGACAGGGCAGTGCGCGATCTGCACGCGGCACTGGATGAAACCGAGGCACACCCCAATGTTGAACTGACAGCGCGCGACGAGCTGTGGATGAGCTACACCGCCGCGCTGGCGCTGGAGATGTATCTGGCCGGGGCGCGGGACGGTGGGCGCGTGCATCACGCCTTCGTCACCGGTGAACTGCCGGGCAGGGAGATTCAGGAGCGGAAAGGAGAGAAGTGGGATGACGCAACCGACGCCTGAAAAGCTGGCATGGATGCGGGAACACTACCGCCCCGGCATGCGGGTGAAGCTGATCCACATGAACGACCCCTATCGGCCCGATTTGAAAGAGGGCGCGATGGGAACCGTGATCGCCGTGGACGACGTCGGAACGATTCACGTCGCGTGGGACTGCGGTTCCTCGCTGGGCGTGGTGTATGGAGAGGACTTTTGCACGGTGATGTACTCGGAAGGGAGAGGTGAAATGCGATGACGGAACGCGCGGAGCGCAGGCTGCTGGATTTGAAAGCCCGACAGGAAGCGGGCGAGCACATGATGTGTCCCCGCTGCGGGAGGGACGCCATGAAGGCGCCGGTTCATACAAACGCGCTGAGCCGCACGGCGGACGTGTATGTCTGCGACGCCTGCGGAACGGCGGAGGCGATGCTGGCGTTCATGAAGCAGGACTATCCCCTCCACCTCTGGGCGGCGTTTCAGCCCGTCCGGCCGCCCGCCGGTTTCAAAGAGCACCCGGCGCGCGCGGTCATGGATACGGTGCTGCGCACACAGAGCGACGAACTGCGGCGGCTCTACCAGCTTTGCCGGGACGATCCGGGCAACGCCGAGTGGTACAGGCTTGAGGCATTTGAAAGCTGCCCCGGCCTGATTGAGCTGTGGCCGCAGCCGTTTCAGGCCAAGTATCAGGCGGCGGACGGCGCGGTGCTCATCCGATTCAGGAACGGCCCGGACGGCGGCATTCAGATGGCGGCGGACGTGACGGACAAATAGCGCAATATGATTTGCGAGCATCAGGCAAAACGCCTGGTGCTTTTCTTGTCGGCGTTTGCCCGTGTCGCGGCCACGTTGCCGTCACACGCCGCGACTGCCGTCCCACGCGAATCGCTGCCCGCCCCGATTCCAAAGCCCGACACGCGCCCGCGTGCGGCGAATTCCGCGCAACGAGAAAACCGCCCGCAGGCGGTAATTCTGATTTGTGAGCGCCACCCGGTCAGTAGACCCTGTGCTCGGGCAGCTCGATTTCGGGAGCCTCCGTCGATTCGACGTCTTCGTCTATGACGACCACCTCCGTGTCGGGGTCGTCACTGTAGACCTCGGTTATCAGACCTCGCCAGACTTTGATTATGATCGTGTGCATGATGATGCCTCCTTTGATTTCAAAGCGTGGGTTTACGCAGGAAGAGCGCGCGGTAGCTCGCGTTGCTGAAAAGCAGCCCGCGCTCGTGGATGAACTCGCCCACCGTGGCGATGTAGCCGCCGCCGTCCATGATGGCGAATTTGGATTGCGCCAGTTGGTAGATGGTGTTGAGCTTGCGCTGGTCGCGCAGGTCGGCGCGTGTGCGCAGGATTTGGGAGAGGTAGTCGGCGATGAAAATCGCGGTGTCGCTGTAACGCTCGTTGTCCGGGTCGCTGGTCAGGCGGATGACGCCGTTGTGCGCCACGCCGATGCGGCAGCTCTGGTCGAGCCTGCGCAGCCGGGCGGGCTGATTTGAAAGCGGAAACGGATGCGTCATCTCGGGGTTCACACCCGCCTGCGTGCTGATTCGAAAGTGATACACCACGCTGTCCTGCGGGGTGAAGCGTTCCTTGCGGATAGCGCGCAGGTATTCGTCCAGCCGCATGAAGCCCTTGCGGATTTCAACGCGTCCGTCACGGGCGAACATGTACCCCGCGCCGTGTGGGTTGCGGTAGAACATGGTGCGGATGGTGTTTTCGTCCGGCTGGCGAACGCCGGGTTTGGATACGCAGATGATGCACATACTGTGTCCTCCTTGTGTATTTGATTTAGAAGCTCCGGGCGTGATGGTATACATCCCTCTGAAGCGCCGGAAAGTCAAGCGGTATGTGTGCCTTTCCGGCGCTAAATTTGGGAGTGCTGCTCAGATGCCTTCAGGGTAGGCGTTTTCCGTGCCCCTGTGTGCCGCGACCAGCTCTCTTGCGTATTTGCGCAACTGAGGCATTGTCCGGCGCACACGCTCCGCGCCATCGACCTTGGTCAGAAGGATGTGGTCGATGTAGTCGTACAGGCCATCGTCGAACCAGTCGAGTATGTCCATAAGAGCTTCAAGATTCATGCGCTTCATGGTGTGCCTCCTGTCTGATTTGAAAGCGTGTCAGGCCTCCTGTTCTTCCGCGTCTTGTCGGGCGAACTCCGCCAAGATGTCCCAGATTTCCTGGGGGTCGCAGTCGATGCCATCGTATTTGCGGATGTCCTCCGCAAGGTTAATGGCGTCGGCAAGGAACCACTCGTCCAACTCGCCTGTTTCCATGTGCGGGTAGATTTCCGAGTGCAGAAACCCGGGCAGGTCGAATTCGATGTCATTGTTCATGGTGTGTACCTCCTTGCTTGATTTGGGAACTGTTCGGCTCCCGCGACCCCTTGCGGGGTTTCGGCCTGTGCCAGAGGCCATCGTCAGGCGGGGGTGCTTTATCTGCTTTGAATGATGGTCAGTTGGAACTCGCTCCCGTCGGGCAGGGTGATGACCAGCCCGCAGTCGCGGGTCATGAGGCCAGCCTCGCTGTAGGTCTGTACCCGCAGGTTTTCCCAGCAGATTTCCGAGCTGTCATAGCCGTCGGTGATGAGCTGCCGCAGGCCGTCCTGCAGCGTTTCCTCGGTGAACTGTTCTTCGTTGGCGCATTCGTCATAGTCATGCTCGTACATGGTGTGTACCTCCTTGCTTGATTTGAAAGAGTGTGCGGCTGCCCGCGACCGGCTCGCGCCGGTTTCGGCCCGGAGCCACCGGGACCTCGTCAGGCGGGGGTGTGTCAGGAAGCCTGCCGCCATGCGGCGTTGCCGGGCAGGCGCTTGGTCAGGTGTTCCCGCGCAGTCTCGTATTCCTCTCCGATGAAGCCCAGCCGGAGGAGCCAGCACCGGAAGGTGTACTTGGGGTTGTCCGTATCAGGCCGCGTCGGGCTGGCCGCCTTGGTGGTCAGCGCCTGGTGGCTGATGGCGAGGCACAGTTGGATGTAGCTCTTGACCTCGCCCGCGTGGAGTGTGCCGTTGAGGGCGCGGGATTCGATGGTGTGCGCGGGCCGCGCGGTGGGAAAGGCCGCGGGCAGGTTGAGCAGGTGGGAGCGGC
>CALXIU010000070.1 GCA_944388415.1 uncultured Ruthenibacterium sp.
CTCGTCGCTGGCCTCCATGTTGCCGTAGCGGATGTTGTCCATCACCGTGCCGGTAAAGAGGTGCGTGTCCTGTAGAACGATGCCAAGGTAGGCGTACACCTCATCGCCCGGCTGCGGATGTCTGGGCGTCGGATGACGCTTTGCGTGGCGCTTTTCAAACGCTTCCCGCTCGGCGGCAGTCGAAAAGAACGGCCGCGACGCCGCGCTCTCAGACGCCGCACGAAATTTACCGCGCCGCAGTTTTTCCGCTAGCGCCGACGGCGTTTGTGCCGCAGCATTTTCGCTGAACATTGTGTCAACGCAGATGGCGGCCCCTCTCGCAACCATCAGCTCCGGATGCGGTGGGATGAGGATCTCGTCCGGCTGAACTCCAAGGCGCTGTGCGAACACCCGCACGAGCATGGGGTCAAACGTGAGCGGCCCGCCCTCGAACGCCACCGGGCGCGTGATCTCCAGCCCCTGCGCGAGCCCGCCGATGGTCTGTTTGGCGACGGCATGAAGCGCGGAGAGCGCCAGATCTTCTTTGGCGACGCCCTGATTCAAAAGCGGCTGGATGTCCGTTTTGGCATAGACGCCGCAGCGCCTGGAGATGTCATACACGCACTGCCCTTTTTCCGCCAGCGCATTGAAGGACTCGACCGGGACCTTGAGCAGCGGCGCGATCTCGTCGAGAAACGCGCCGGTACCGCCGGCGCAGCTGCCGTTCATGCGCATGTCCGCGACCGCGTGCTTCCCGGTCTGTTCGTCCGTGCGGAAAAGATCATTTTCGCGTCCTGCCCGCCGAGCTCAATGGCGCTGCCGACCGCCTGATAATCATATTGAAGCGCGGCCGCATTGGCCGCAACCTCTTGCACGAACGGCACGCCGAGGCCTTCCGCGAGAGGCTTTGTCCCCGAGCCGGTGAAGCAGAACCGGAACGCCTGCTCCGGGAATTTCGCATCCAGCTCGTCCAGAATGCGTCTCACGCTCGCGGATTGGTCCGCATGATGCCGCTTGTACTGTGAAAAGAGCACATCCCCGCTCTGCGGTTCCATTACAACGACCTTCGTTGTGGTGGAGCCAATGTCAATTCCAACCGCCGGGAACTGTGCCCCCGGCTTTTCCTTGTGATCCAACGCCATCTGATTGTTTGTTCTCCATATTCACGGGATTTTTCCCGCTTTCTCATTTTTCCGGGCGACGGTTTTCCACGCCGCGCTTTATAAGGCACAGCGCAGAAAATTCGACCACTCAAACTATATTTAAGCACGAATGCCGTAGAAAAGGAAATGAAAAAACGGTATTACCGTCATCCGCGCAGTGCAAAGCTCTTGATCTGCGTGTCTTCTTTTGCGTCGATATGGATTGTCAGTTCACCGCGCTCGTCCACCGCAGCGCTGAGGGTGGCGCTCCCCACTCCGTCAAAGGCCACGGAAGAGAATCCGGCAGCAGACGAGTCCAGATAGCGATAGCCCACCTCTGCCTGCCCTTTTGGAACCACCAGTTTATCCCCTTCAATATAGGCGTTTGTCAGTTTGCAGGCCTGATACCCGCACAAGGCTTCCCCGGGCTTATATGGTTCGCCCATTCCGATGGAGGTGGGCAGGACTTCCGCTATGCGCCCGTCCGCGCCGACCGCGATCGGCTCGGCGCACATCCTGCGCAAAAAGCGGCTGTTCCCCGTGCTGCGGTGGTAAAACACATACCACTGACCATCCACACATTCGATGCTGCCGTGATTGTTCCAGATCTCCGGGTCGCAGTCGGCGTTGTCAATGATAACTCCCTGATAGGTAAAGGGGCCAAGCGGGGATTTTGAGGTGGCATAGCCCAGCGCGGTGGGCTTGCCCCGGTGGGTATCGGCAAAGATATAGTAGTAGGTATCCCCGATTTTGCGCATCGAGGAGCCCTCGTGGAAGCCGTGCTCCCGCTCCGTCAGAAGGCCGCGCACCAGCGTATCCTCTTTGATTTTCGTCAAGTCGTCCGTCAATTCTGCGCCGCACGAGTGGATTTGGCCCCAGTAGAGGTACACCCTCCCGTCGTCGTCCCGGAACACGGCCGGGTCGATGCCCGAGATCGGCTCGCCTGATTTGTCGCTGGTGATCTGTACCGGGTCGCGGAACGGCCCGGCGGGGCTGTCGGACACGGCGACACCCTCGCGGCCATCAGAGGTACAGAAGAAGAGATAGGACTTTCCGCCGATCGTCACGGAGTCCGGCGCGTACAGCAGCCGCTTGCCCGCGTCTCCGCTCATCCTGTTCACGATGATCCGAACCAGCTTTTGGAACCACCCAAACGGAAACATGCGAAACCACCGAGGGATGTAGTCCGCGATGTATTGCGGAAGTTCCTCGTAGCAGGTCGCCTCCTCGGGCGTCGTGTCGAAGCTGGGATACACAAAGAGCTCGCCGCCGATCAGATGCGGCTCCCCGTCCGGGCAATAGTACTGCAAAGGCAAAACCGGGTTTCTCGCTTTCATTGCCTTCTCTCCTGATTTTTCACACGGTGTATACCTTCGTGCCGCACTCCTGCGTGTGCTCGCTGCCGTCCGGCAGGCGCACGGTGGCCGTGCAGTTCGCAGGGACAGTCACGGTGAACGCGCAGCGACCCCCGCCGCGCACCCAGCCGCTCTCCACCGTACCAAACACGCTCTGATAGCGCGCTTTCGCCCGCGTGAAGTGCCCGCCGGGTCGCGGCGCGACGACGAAGTGATTTTCGCCCTCCACATGGATGCCGCACATTGTGTCGAACACCCAGCGGCACACAGCGCCCTTCGAGTAATGGTTGAGCGAGGCGGGCTTTGTCGTGTTGGGGCCCTCCCAGTTCTCCCAGATCGTCGTCGCGCCCTGCTTCGGCATGCACAGCCAGCCGGGCAGCTCCTCGTTTTCCAGCAGACGGTAGGCGTATTCGATATCCATCTCCGTCAGCACGTCCAGAATGAACGGCGTGGAGAGAAATCCGGTTCCGAGCCGCCAGCCGTAGTGGTCCAGCGCCTTCACAAGGCGCTTTTTGGCATATTCCGTCTGCTGTTTGTTCAGCAGCTTGAGGTGCAGCGGGCGCACCAGCTTCGCCTGTCGGTCGGTGTCCAGCGAGAACTTCGGAACCGTCATCAGGTGCTGATACCCCTCGCGCACCTTGGCCGCGACGTCCGCGTACCGCGCGGCGTCGTCCGTGTTACCCAGCAGATTTGCGATTCCCTCCATCCTGTCCATCAGAAGCACAATGTAAGCCGTCGTCTCCTCCGGGTGCGGGAAAATGAACTCCGAGACGGCGAAGTCCTTCACATCTGCGGGCTCGGCCCACTCGCCGTAGGACTGTCCGTAGTTGCTGATCTGCTTGCGGTATCTCCGGCTGATGCCCGTGGGCAGCGAGGGAAAATACCATTTGCCCAGCGTCCCGATCTTGTACTCGGCATAGCGCGCCATGGCCGCGTAGTTGTCTTCGAGAATGGCCACGTCGCCGTACTGCTTGTAGATGTCGTACGGGATAAACACGCCGGCATCCGACCAGCCCGCCGAGCCGTTCATCGCGTTCATGTACGCGTCCACGCCGCCGTACGGGGCAATCTGCGTGAAGCAGCCCTTGGCCGTCATCGTGTCGGTCAGGTCGTTTTCTTATTTCCGCGCCATCGGGGCGTAGCAGAAGAAATAGCTCGCCGTCGCGCAGAAGATCTGCGCGTCGCCGCTCCAGCCGTGGCGCTCGCGGGTCGGGCAGTCGGTGGGCAGGTCGGCGTGGTTGTTCTTGGTACTCCAGACCGTGCTCTCCGCGAATTTGTTCAAAAGCTCGTTCGACGTCTCCACCCAGCCGGTGCGCTCCATCGACGAGTACACCGCGATGGCCGTGAAGTCCGCCGCGTCGAAGGAAACGTCCGTCTCCACCAGCACGTACTGGAAGCCGAAGATGGCAAAGCGCGTCTTGTACTCGTTCACACCGTCCTTGCAGGTGTAGACCACCTGCTGCAACGGCGTCGCACGCTCCTTCTTCACGATCTGGATATTCTTCTGCGTGAACTCGCCGTTTTCGTCCAGCATCTCGCCGAAGCGCAGCGTGACGCGCTGGCCCTCTCTGGCCCGCACGCGGAAGGCGATGTATCCTGCGATGTTCTGGTGGAAGTCCAGCACCGTCTTGCCCGACGGCGTCGTGAGTAACTCGGCGGTCAGGCGCTCGTGCTCCTCCACCGGGACATTGTTCGACGCCGTCGGCACACAGGTGTGCGCGGTCTCCCTCGCCTTTCCCGCGTACGAGGGCGCGAGGTTCGCGTCGTACACCTCTCCGTCCTTGTTGTCGGCAAAGCGGATGGGGCCGTCATTGCTCCACTCCCATGTGCCGTCTGTGGCGACGCAGTGCGCGCCGCCGTCCGCGTCCGTCCACTCCAGCTGCGCCAGCAGCTTCGTCTCGGTCCCGTACTGATTCCGCAGGCCGTTGGCCCCGCAGCTGCCGCGGTACCAGCCATCCGCCAGCTGGAAGG
>CALXIU010000071.1 GCA_944388415.1 uncultured Ruthenibacterium sp.
GCGAGCGTCGTGTTCGCCGCGATGCCGGACGCCGTCGAGCGCCTCGGCGCGCCGGACAAGACCGTCGTCGTCGGCAATCCTGTGCGGGAGGAGATGTTCCGCACCGACCGCGAGGCCGCGCGCCGCGCGCTCGGCGTCCGTGACGGGCAGGTCGTGATCGTCTCATTCGGAGGCTCTCTGGGGGCGATGGTGCTCAATCAGCGCGTCGCTGACCTCGCCGTGTGGGAACTCGCCAACCGCGATTTCCGCCACATCCACGCCACCGGGAGCATCGAAAAGGAGGATTTTGCCGCGCTCGCCCATGAGAAACAGATCGACGGCGACCCGCGCTTCGAGATCCGCGAGTATATCGACGATATGCCGCAGCTGCTCGCGGCGGCGGATCTCGTCATCAGCCGCGCGGGTGCGCTGACGCTCGCGGAGATCGCAGCCGTTGGCCGCGCCTCGGTGCTCATCCCGTCGCCGAACGTTGCGGAGAACCATCAGTACCACAACGCCATGCAGCTGCAGCGCCTCGGCGCGGCGGTCGTGGCCGAGGAAAAAGGGCTCACCGGGGACGGCCTCGTCCGCATCGTCGACGAGTTGACGGCGGACCCGGCGCAGCTGATGGTCATGGGCGCGAAGGCGAAGGCGCTCGCTCAGCCCGATTCACTCGAAAAAATCTATCGGGAGCTGGAAAAGCTTCTTCCGAACGGCTGAAACTGCATTTTTCACAAAAAAAGACCGCTTCGCATAGGATGGCTCAAAAGCGATCCAAAGCGAGGTGCGGTATATGCGGTCCATCATTGTCGACGGCCCGGCCCGTCTGTCCGGCAGCGTCCATGTCCCCGGCGCCAAAAACAGCGTCCTTCCCATTCTGGCGGCTTCGCTTCTCTGCACAGGGACTGTCGTCCTGCGCAATGTGCCGCGCCTCACGGACGTGCAGGCCGCGCTGGAGATCCACGCGTCTCTCGGCTGCACGGCGGCGCTGCACGGCCACACCGTTTCCATTTGCGCCGACGGCATGAGAGCGTGTGACATTCCGCATTCGCTCGCTGCGAGAATGCGCTCGTCCGTGTTCTATCTCGCGCCGCTTCTGGCGCGCACGGGCCGCGCCGCGCTCGCCGCGCCCGGCGGCTGCGATCTCGGCCCGCGTCCGGTCGACATCCACATCGACGGCCTGTGCGCAATGGGGGCGCATGTCGTGCAGGAGAGCGGGGGAGCCAGCGCGCTGACGGCTCCGCGCGGGCTTCACTGTGCAGATTATACGCTGCGCTTTCCCAGCGTCGGTGCAACGGAGACGCTTCTGATGGCCGCGTGCGCCGCAAGAGGTGTCAGCGTTTTGCGCGGCGTTGCCGTGGAGCCGGAGGTCGTCGACCTCGCCCGGTTCCTGCGGTCGGCCGGAGCGGAGATATCCGGAGAGGGAACGCGCTGTATCACGGTGCGCGGGCGAGGCGCGCTGCTGGGGACCCAGTATGACGTTTGCGCTGACAGGATCGTCGCCGCCACCGTCCTGTGCGCCGCGGCGGCCTGCGGCGGCGAGGTGATCGTTGACGGCTGTCCGGCGCGGCAGCTGGAACCTCTTGTCTCGCTGCTGCGGCGCGCGGGCTGCGCGGTCGCCGCGCTCGGGACAGATTCCGTCGCGCTGTCGTCTGACGGCGCGCTGCGCGGGCTCGGCCTCGTGCAGACCGGGGTGTATCCCGCGTTCCCGACCGACATGGCGCCGCTGCTCGGGGCGGCCGTGCTGAGGGCAGACGGCATTTCCGTCATCCGGGACACGATCTTCCCCAACAGGTTTGTCTGTGCGCAGGGCTTTGCGGTTTTTGGCGCGCGCTGCGGGGCAGCGGGAGAGAGCCTCGTGGTCAGCGGCGTTCGCTCGCTGAACGGCGCGCAAGCGGCGGCTCCTGACCTTCGCGGCGGCGCGGCGCTCGTGATCGCGGCGATGAGCGCGCACGGGGAGAGCGTGATCGACAATGCGCACCACATCGAGCGCGGGTACGAGGACATTTCCGGGCTGTTCACGCCGCTTGGCGCGCATCTGGAAACGGCATGCGGATGCCCGTGCGCTGTATGATTCAGGAAAGGAGGGGGCGAATGGCAGCAGATCCTTCGCACCGGCGCGGGCCGGGAACAGCTTCCGGCTCGCGTCCGCGCGCCCCGGAGACGCCGCTTGTGCCGTTTGAGAAAACGGCCGGCGCTCCGAGGCAAAGAAACAGACGCGCTGAGAAAAACGCTGCGAAAAAACGTGCGCCTGCACAAGAAAATGCGAGACGGCGCCCGTCCGGGAACAAGGCGGCTGTGCCTTCTCAGGCGAATGCCGGAAGGAGGACGTCCGCAAACCGGCAGCCGCCGGCATCCGGCGCAGCGCCGAAGCGGCCGCCCTCCGGACCGAAGCGGCCGCCCAGAAACATCAGTTACGGAGAGGCGCTGCGGCGCCGCGCAAGACGGCGGTTTCTCGCTGGCGCGGCGCTTGTGGCTTTGCTGGCGGCGGGAGCGTTTTTGTCGCTGCGCGTGCTGCTGAAGGTCGATTCGATCACCGTGACGGGTGAATCGCCCTACACGTCGGAGCAGATCATCAACGCGCTTCCGTTTGAACAGGGGGCCAGCATGCTGTCGGTCAGCGCATCCAAAACGGCGGACAAGCTCACACAGACGCTGCCGTATCTCGAACAGGTGGAGGTCGTCAAACGCCTTCCGGATTCCGTGGAACTGAAGATCACAGCGGCGCAGGAGACCTATTTTGTCAACAGCCTGTCAGGCTGGACGGTGCTCAGCGCGAATTTCAAGGTCCTGCGCATCACGATGGAGCAGCCCGACGGCTTGATCGCCGTCAGCGGCGCCGAGGCGGACAACCCTGTTCCGGGCGAGCGGATGACATTTTCGGAAGAGGACAAGCAGGAGGCGTTTGAGCGCGTTGTCGATGCGCTGCAACAAACCGGCTTTCCGTCCGTCTCACAGGTCGACGTGACAAGCGTGTATGACATCGCGGTCCAATGCGGCAGCGTCCGCGTCGTTTTGGGCACGGTCAATGAACTTCCCGAGAAACTTGACTGGGCCAGATACCTGCTGGTGGACATGCAGGTGCAGGGAGAACAAAGCGGAACGCTCGACGTCAGCACAAGAAACAGTGAAGGACGTCTGACCGGACATTGGCTTCCGGGTTGACGACAGATTGTGGCAATTTCATTCTTTTTTGCGCTTGCGCTTGAATTTGCATATTTTTTCTGATACAATATCATTCGATGTATTCTGTTTTGACTGCATTTATCCCGGCTTCACTGGCTGGATTTTGAAATTACTTTAGGGGGAATTTTCGTGGCATTCATCCTCGACGAAGAGCTGCAAAACGTTACTAATATCAAGGTCGTCGGCGTGGGCGGCGGCGGCGGAAATGCTGTCAACCGCATGGTCGAGAGCGGTCTGCGCGGCGTCGAGTTCATCAGCATGAATACGGACCAGCAGGCGCTGCTCAAGTCGAACGCGACGCAGAAGGTCCAGCTGGGCGCGAAGCTCACGAAGGGCCGCGGCGCGGGCGCCGATCCCGAGGTCGGCCAGCGCAGCGCCGAGGAGAGCCGTGAGGAGATCTCGGCGGCGCTGAAGGGCGCGCAGATGGCGTTTATCACCGCCGGTATGGGAGGCGGCACCGGCACGGGCGCCGCGCCGGTCGTCGCGGAAGTCGCGAAGGAACTGGGCATCCTCACCGTCGGCATCGTTACGAAGCCGTTCGCGTTTGAGGGCAAGCGCAAGATGCAGATGGCTGAGATCGGCATTTCCGGTCTGCTTGAGCGCGTCGATTCCCTCATCGTCATCCCGAACGAGCGTCTGAAGTGCATCAGCCAGGAAAAAATTACGCTGGCCAACGCGTTTGAAGCGGCCGACAATGTGCTGCGTCAGGGTGTCGAGTCCATTTCCGCGCTCATCAACGTCGCGGCGTTTATCAATCTGGACTTCGCCGACGTGCGCAGCATCATGAAGGATGCCGGATACGCGCACATGGGCGTCGGTTCGGCCAAGGGCGTCAACAAGGCGGAGGACGCGGCAAACGCGGCCATCTCCAGCCCGCTGCTCGAGACGAGCATTGCCGGCGCGCGCGGCGTCATCATCAACATTACATCTTCTCCGGACATTGGTCTTGACGACGTCGAGAAGGCGGCTACGCTTATCACCAATTCCGCCCATCCTGACGCCAACATCATCTGGGGCGCCGCGTTTGACGAGTCGCTCAAGGACGAGATGTGCATCACGGTCGTCGCAACCGGCTTTGACGTCATCGAGAACCAGGTCGCGGGCGGCGGCGTGAATGTGACGTTTGCCAGCGAAAAGGCCCCGGTGCGTCCTGCTCCTGTGCAGCCCGTTCAGCCGGTCGTCCCGAATGCTGTCCCCGTGCAGCAGCCTGTAACGCAGCGTCCGGCTCCGACGCGCGACGACAGTGACAACAGTTTCTATGACGACGTTCTCGCCATGATCAACAATCGCAAATAAATGCTGTTTTGCGCGGACCGCATGGGAATTTTCCCGTGCGGTCCGCTTTTTGCGCGAAATTTGCTGCGCGCTATTTTCTTTTGCCCTTCCTTGTGGTATGATAACATCTAAGATCGAAAATTGTGCGCGGAGGTGGGGATCGTTGTCGTCGGAAGATTTGGATAGAAGCGGCGCGCAGACGGAATTTTCCACCGAGCTTTTTGGTTTCCGCCGGGATGAAGTGCTGCGCTTTATCGAACGCCTTTCGCGTGAGAACTTGCAGCGTATGCAGGAACTGGACGCGTCCATTGATGCGCTGAACGCCGATTTGGAAAAATCCCGCAGAACCGCCGCCGCGGCGGGTGAGGAAAACCGGAAGCTGCGCGGCCGTTTGGAAAAGGCGCAGGCCAGCGCGCAGGAGGCGGCGCGTCAGGCGGAACTGGCGCGAGCGCGTATCGATCAGGCGAACGATGCCTTGAGCTCCTGCAAAAGCAAGCTGATGCTCAAGGAACGCGAGTGTGATTCGCTCAAATCTGAAAACGCCCGCCTTGCGCAGAAGATCGAGATGCTGACGGATGAGGTCGATCAGCTTCATGCCAAACGCGAGGAGGCGGAGCAGCACGCGGCGTCCGCTCAGCGCGAGGCGGAGGCGATCCTTGCCGACGCACGCCACCGCGCCGAGGCGCTCCGTTTGGAGTCTGAGGCAAACGCGTCCCGTACGCTGGAAAAGGCGAACGCTCAGGCGCGCTTTTTGGAGGCGCAGGCTGAGCAGAAAAAAACAGATGCAAAACGCACATTGACAGCCAGTGCGCAGAGCATTGCCGCCAGCGTGACTGTGCTGAAGGAACGTGTCGCGCAGGTGGACGAAAACATTGCCGCTGCGGCCGACGGTCTCAAGCAGGCGACCGGCTGCATCCGGGCGGCACTGGAAAATACAGAGAATGATCTGACTTTGCTGGGGGTTCAAATGGACAAGTTCCCGTATGCGGTGCCGCCGATAGGACGGCCTTCGGCGAGCGCGCCGCAGGCGCTCTCTTATGAGGCGCTTGAAAAATCCTATGCGGAGCAATACGCAGAGTATGAGCGTAAATTAAAGGAATACTACGAACAGCAGCAGCGCTATGCGTATGAGCGCGCGCAGCGCGAAGCATATGAAAAGGCGCAGCGCGAAGCGTATGAGAGGGCGCAGCGCGAGGCGTACGAAAAGGCACAGCGTGAGGCGTACGAAAAGGCGCAGCGTGAGGCGTACGAAAAGGCGCAGCGCGAGGCATATGAGCGCTGGCAGCGCGAGGTGCTTGAGGCGCAGCGCAGCGAGTATGAACGCAAGATGAGAGAGTTTTTTGAGGCGCAGCAGCGCATGTGCCCGCCTTATCCTTACTCCGCGCCGTATTCTCCGACACCTCAACCCGCGTACGGCACACAGCCTGTTTATTGGACGCAGTCTGTGACAATGCCGCAGCCGCCCGTGCCGCCGCAGCCTCCGGCGTATTACGCACAGCCGTACCCTTCCGCGCCGCCGGTGTATCCCGCGCCGCAGGATGCCCAGCCGCAGCAGGCGGCACAGACTCAGCCGCCTGTGCCGCCGCAGCCTCCCGCGCCGCCGCAACCGCCGCAACCGGCGCAGCCGCAGCCTCCGCAGCCGTCCGTTGAACCCGCGCCCGTTCCGGAGGAGGCCGCCGCGCCCGAACGCCCGAAGGAGGGGCTGACGCCCGTCCCGCCGCAGCAGGTGCCGGATGTGGCCCGCGGAGAAAAGCGTCCCGCGCCGTTCACCTATCAGCAGGCGTTCACCAAACCGAAAGACGCTCCCGAGGTGCGGCCGCTGCAAAAGCGGCAGGTCGTTTCCCCGCGCCGTGCAGTCCCTCGCCCCCGCAGCCAGCAGGCGGAGGCTCTGCTCAGTATGATGAACGACATGACGGAAAAAGAATGACACAAAAGAGGCTGTTGCCACATGGGCAACAGCCTCTTTGCATCTCACCGGTTGACGGCGCTGGTCCCTTTTTCCACGAGGTACGTTGCCTCGAGGTCTGAGAGATGCAGCTTGACCGCAATGGGGTATTGATCGTATGCTTCGCTGATGGCAAAACATCCGCCGCGCGCCGCATCGTCGAACGAGCCCATGTGCCAGCGGATGGCCATGGCCTCGGCCGGGCGCAGCCGCATAAAACGCTCGACGAGATAAACGCTCTTCTCGCCGTGACCGTACGGAAAGGCGTCCTGCACGCGGAATGTCGGCACACGCTCCCATTGCCCGGTCTCGTCGTTCTTCACATTGCGGAATCCGGCCTTGTAGTAGTTCGCCTTGCACAGATCGTGCAGCAGGGCGCACACGGCGAAGCTCTCGGGGTTGTCCCCTTCTTCGAGATACCGTTTCATCATCACGTTGTAGACATTCAGACTGTGCATCACCAGGCCGCACTCGCACGCGCCGTGAAAGCGTGTCGAGGCCGGGGCGGTGAAGAAATCCGTCGTCTGCATCCAGTCAAGCAAGTTCTGCGCGCCGGGACGTTTGATCTGCTCGGAAAAAACGCGCAGATATTCTTCTTTATAATCCATACTCAAAGCTCAAGCTCGTCGAGCACGTTTTTCAGGATCGCGATCTCATCGTGCGAGAGGCTGATCCCTTTTCCCATTTTGCTGCCGTCGGGCGCCCAGTCGCGGATATCGTATTTCGGCTCGCGGTCATTCCAGCTCACCATGTTCAGCTGGCGCTCCCAGCCGTTGGCACTCTGGGAAAGCACCGCGATGCGTTCCGTGATCTCATATTTGAATTCTGCCATGAGGATCTCCACCTTCCTTAGTTTTGCGCCGGAAAGCGGCGCTGTTGTCTGGTTATTAATTCTATCGGATTCCGCAGTGAAATGCAAGACTTAGAAGGCATTGTAGGATTCTTCAAAAAAATCTGAAAAAAGTGATTGACAAATTCGAACAGCGTGTTATAATAATAGAGCACTCAAGGTGAATGTGCGATGCGGAATTGTGTAATGGTAGCACCTGCGACTCTGACTCGTATTGTGAGGGTTCGAATCCTTCTTCCGCAACCAGACGGCAGCTTCCGCTGCCGTTTTCTTTCGGGGTATAGCGCAGATGGTAGCGCGCTTGGTTCGGGACCAAGAGGCCTGGAGTTCAAATCTCCATACTCCGACCATCGGGGCCGCGTTGCGTCAGCAACGCGGCCCCTTTGCTGTCTCAAATGACTGATGTGGAAAGAGGCTTGCCTATGGAAATGCTGGAAAACAGCGCGGTCTACCTGTTCGTGCTGTTCGGAGGCTATGCGCTGAAGCGCCTGGGAGTGTTTGACAGCGGGGACGCGAAAACGCTCTCGAAAATCATCATGAAGATCACCCTGCCCGCTGCGATCCTCAAGGGGTTTGCAGGTGTGGACTTTACAGTCTATCTTGTACGCGTCGCTCTGATGGCGGTCGTGCTCAACTTCTTCCTGCTCGGCTCAGGCGTCCTGTTTTCACGAGGCAAGCAGCCGGCGGAACGCGGCCTGTGCGTGCTGAACTCCAATACATTCAACTGCGGCAATTTTGCCATGCCGTTTCTGTCCGCGGTCGTCAGCGCTGAGAGCTTTGCAGCCGTGTGCATGTTCGATATGGCCAACGCCGTGTTCACCTTCGGGCCCAATATCGCACTGGCGCACAAGGTGATGGAAGGCGGAAAAGGCCGTGTTACTGCGGCGAGCGTGCTCCGGCGCATGTTCCGGGAACCGACGTGGGACGTTTACTGCGTATTGATCGTCACGACGCTGCTGGGCATCCCGCTGCCGGGCTTCGTGCTGCGTGTCGCGGACCTGGCCGGCTCGGCCAATGCATTCCTCGGGATGCTCTGCATCGGCATTCTGTTCGAACTCCACCTGCCGAAGAGCGATTTCGGACTCATCGCCGGGATCCTCGCGCGGCGCTATTTGATCTGCGGCGCATTTGCAGTGTTTGCATTTTTCATTCTGCCCATTCCCGCCGAGATGGCGCGCACGACTGCGATCGTGCTGATGGCGCCGATCGCCAACTGCGCGGCGATGATCTCGGTGGAAAACGGCTGCGACGGCACGGCCGCGGCTGTCGTCAATTCGTTCAGTATGGTCATCAGTATCCTGTGCATGGTGACAATGCTGGTGCTTTTGCCTGTTCCTGTGCGGTAAAGTTGCGCTTCGGCGGTTGACAAATGCCCGCGTGGCGCGTAATCTTGAATCAGGGAAATGCGCCGGCCGGTGTGCGATCCCGGCCGGGCACTTGTGCACAGGGAGGTTGTTGTAATGAAAAAACGTGTCGGTATCCTGACTTCGGGCGGCGACTGCCCAGGTTTGAACGCGACGATCCGCGGCGCGGCGAAGGCGCTGTATCAGCGCTTCGGCGACGACGTCGAGATCATCGGGATCCTCAACGGCTACTCGGGCCTGATCAACGGCGAGTGGCGCGAGATGCAGCAGTTTGAGTTTTCCGGCATTCTCACGATGGGCGGGACCATCCTCGGAACAAAGCGCACGCCCTTCAAAATGATGAAGGTCGTCGAGGAGGATCAGGTGGACAAGGTCGCCGCCATGAAGAAAACGTACAAAGACGCCAAGCTCGACTGCCTGCTGTGCCTCGGCGGCAACGGCACGCATAAGACGGCGAACCTGTTGTCCGAGGAGGGTCTCAACATCATCGGCCTTCCGAAGACGATCGACAATGACATCTACGGCACCGACGTCACGTTCGGCTTCCACACGGCGGTCGACATCGCGACGGAGGTCATCGACCGCGTCCACACCACCGCCTCGAGCCACCGCCGCTGCCTCGTCATCGAAATCATGGGCAACAAGGCCGGCTGGCTGACGCTGTATTCCGGCATTGCTGGCGGCGCGGACATCATCCTGATCCCGGAGCTTCCGTACAACATCGAAAACGTGGTCGCGGCCATCCAGCGCCGCGCCAGTCAGGGCAAGACCTTCTCCATCCTCGCGGTGGCCGAGGGCGCGATCGACGTCGCCGAATCCGCGATGAAAAAGAAGGAGCGCGCCGCTGCCCGCGCCGAGCGCGGCGAGACGACGGCCACGAACCGCATCGCGCGCGAGGTCGAGGCAATGACCGGTTTTGAGACGCGCGTGTGCGTGCCCGGCCACATGCAGCGCGGCGGCAGCCCGTCCGCGTACGACCGCGTGCTTGCCACGCAGTTCGGTGTCCACGCGGCGAAGCTCGTCGAGGCGGACCACTACGGCGTCGCCGTCGCGATGCGCAACAACATCGTCACCGCGAATCCGCTGAAGGACATCGCCGGCAAGACAAAACTCGTGCCTGAGACGTGCGACATGCTCACCGTCGCGCGCCGGATGGGCATTTCTCTGGGCTGATTTTTTTCGATGGAGCGGCGGACGCGCGGTCCGCCGCTTTCTTTTTTATCAGGAGGGGTATTTGAATGGAGATCGCATTGCGGGAGTGGACTTTGCAGGACAAGGCACAGCTCATCGGCCTGTGCAACAACGCCGACAGAAGCTTTTTGTCGGACCGGATGCCGTTTCCCTATACGGAGAAGGACGCCGAGTGGTGGCTGAACATGGTGCGCGAACACGACGGGAAGGACGGCGTCTTCCGCGCCGTCGTGTCCGACGGAAAGATCGTCGGGAATATCTCCGCCGAGCAGAAGGCGGATGTGTACCGCCGCGACGCGGAGATCGGCTATCTGCTGGACCGCGGGGAATGGTCGAAGGGGATCATGACGCAGGCGGTGAAGCTGCTCTGTGAAACAGCGTTTGAGCGGCTGGACATCCTCCGCATCACCGGGCTCGTCTACGAGACGAACGCCGCGTCCCGGCGCGTTCTGGAGAAAAACGTGTTCGAGCTGGAGGGCGTGATGCGAAGCGCCGTCACGAAAGGCGGCCGCACATACGATCTCTGCGTGTACGGAAAGCTGAAGTGAGCGCGTTCCGCGCCAGTTGACAAAGCGGCGGAAACGCTGTAAAATCAGGATACAACGAGAAATGCTTGGATGGAGAGCGGCTCGCGCGAAAGCGGCGCACACAGCGAGAAGGGGAAGGTGCAAGCCCTTCGCGGCGCGCGCGGGCCCGGTCGCTCCGGAGCAGAAACGGTGAAGCCGCCCGGCCAAGCCGTTTCCGTCCCGCCCGCGTTAAGGGCGCAAGAGAGGCCGCGCCGTCCGCGCGGCAATGTGGGTGGTACCGCGGCAATTCGCCGTCCCACGGGAACAGTCCCGTGGGACGGCTTCTTTTTTGTCGTCCTGCGGAAAACAAAGCGCGCTGTGCGGCGCGCAAGATTCGGAGGAACAAGATGAAAGAACTCGCAAAAATCTATGATCCCGCGCAGGTGGAGGACGCCACCTATAAGAAGTGGATCGACGCCGACTATTTCCACACGGAGCCGGACCCCGACAAAGAGCCGTATACCATCGTCATGCCGCCGCCCAACATCACCGGCCAGCTCCACATGGGCCATGCGATGGACGAGACATGGCAGGACATCCTGATCCGCTACAAGCGCATGCAGGGCTACGCCGCGCTGTGGGTGCCCGGCACCGATCATGCGTCCATCGCCACTGAGGCGAAGATCGTCGCCAAGATGAAGGAAGAAGGCCTCACCAAGGCGGACATCGGCCGCGAGAAGTTCCTCGAGCGCGCGTGGGAGTGGAAAAGGCAGTACGGCGGCCGCATTGTCGAGCAGCTGAAAAAGCTGGGCTGCTCGTGCGACTGGAAGCGTGAGCGCTTCACAATGGACGAGGGTTGTTCCCGCGCCGTGCTGAAGGTGTTCAAAAAGCTGTATGACGAAGGCCTCATCTACCGCGGCGAGCGCATCATCAACTGGTGCCCGCACTGCAAGACGTCCATCTCGGACGCGGAGGTGGAGTACGAGGATCAGGACAGCTTCTTCTGGCACCTCAAATATCCCGTCGTCGGTTCGGACGAAATGCTCGAGCTTGCGACGACACGTCCGGAGACGATGCTCGGCGACACCGCCGTGGCCGTCCATCCTGACGACGAGCGCTACAAGCATCTGCACGGGAAATCCGTGATCCTGCCGCTGGTGAACCGCGAGATCCCCATCGTCTGCGACGAGTACGTCGACCGCGAATTCGGCACCGGCGTTGTGAAGATCACCCCGGCGCACGATCCGAACGATTTCGAGGTCGGCACGCGCCATCATCTTCCCATCGTCAAGGTGCTCACCGACGACGCCCGTATGACGGACGACTGCGGCAAGTACGCGGGCATGGACCGCTACGAGGCGCGCAAGGCGATCGTGGCGGACCTCGAGGCGGGCGGTTACCTCGCCGAGATCGAACCGCACAAGCACAACGTCGGCACCTGCTACCGCTGCGGCACGAAGGTCGAGCCGATGGTCTCGAAACAGTGGTTTGTCAGAATGGTGCCGCTCGCCGGCCCCGCCATCGAGGCGGTGCGCGACGGCCGCATCAAGTTTGTCCCTGAGCGCTTCGACAAAAACTATTTCTTCTGGATGGAAAACACCCGCGACTGGTGCATTTCCCGCCAGCTCTGGTGGGGGCACAGCATTCCGGCGTACTATTGCGACGAGTGCGGTGAGATCACGGTCTCGGCTGAGCACATCGACACCTGCCCGAAGTGCGGCGGTCATGTGCATCAGGACGAGGACACGCTCGACACGTGGTTCTCATCGGCGCTGTGGCCGTTCTCGACGTTCGGCTGGCCGGACGAGACGGAGGACCTCGAATATTTCTATCCGACAAACACGCTCGTCACCGCCTACGACATCATCACGTTCTGGGTGTCCCGCATGATCTTCTCCGGCCTGAAGTATACTGACAAGGCCCCGTTCGACACCGTGCTCATCCACGGCATCGTGCGCGACGCACAGGGGCGCAAAATGTCGAAATCGCTCGGCAACGGCATCGACCCGCTGGAGATCATCGATCAGTACGGCGCCGACGCGCTGCGCCTGACGCTCGTGCTGGGCTCGACGCCCGGCAACGACATGCGCTTCTCCAACGAGCGCGTCAAGGCGGCCCGCAACTTCGCCAACAAGCTCTGGAACGCCGCCCGCTTCGTGATGATGAATCTGCCCGAGGGCTTCGAGCCCGCCGAGCCGGAGACGCTGACGATGGCGGACAAGTGGATCCTCTCCCGCTTCAACAGTCTGGCGAAGAACGTGACGGAGAACCTCGACAAGTTCGAGCTCGGCCTCGCCGCGCAGAAGGTGCAGGACTTCATCTGGGACGATTACTGCGACTGGTATATCGAGATTGCGAAGCTGCGCCTGAACTCCGGCGACGAAGCGGAGGCGAACAGCGCGCGCAATGTGCTGGTCAAGGTGCTCAACGGCGCGCTCAAGCTGCTGCATCCGTATATGCCGTTCATCACGGAGGAAGTTTACACCGCGCTGCCCGGCGCCGGCGAGAGCATTATGATCCAGAGCTGGCCGGTCTACGACGAGGCGATGAACTTCGCCGCCGAAGAGGCTGCCTTTGAAAAGGTGATGGATCTCGTCAAAGCGGTGCGCGCCATCCGCAACGACATGGGCGTCCATCCCGCGAAAAAGACGTCGATGATCCTCGAGACGGCCGACGCCGCGCCGTTCATTGCCGGTGAGAGCTATCTTGCCAAGTTTGCGTTTGCGAGCGAGCTTTCGTTTACGGAGAAGTATGAGGGCGACGCCACGGGCATGGTGCAGGTCGTCACGCACGCCGCGCGCGCGTTCATCCCGATGATGGAGCTGATCGACCGCGACAAGGAGCTGGAGCGCCTCGGACGGGAGAAGGCGAAGTGCGAAAAGGAGATCGCTGCGGCAGCTGCCAAGCTGGCGAATGAGAACTTTGTGAGCAAAGCTCCCGCCGCTGTTGTGCAGAAGATCCGCGACACGCATGACGCCGCCGCTGCCAAGCTGGCGAAGGTGGAGGAATCCATCCGCGCGCTCGGCTGACGAACGAAAAGGGGAGAAACGAATGGAATATACCCGGGCGCTGGAATGGGTGCACTCTCTGCCGAGGCTCGCGCAGCAGCCGGGCGTGGAGAACACACGTCGGCTGCTGAAACTGCTCGGTGACCCGCAGGACCGTTTGCGCTTTGTGCACATTGCGGGCACGAACGGCAAGGGGAGCACCGCGGCCATGCTCGCGAGCGTCCTGCGCAAAGCGGGCTACAAGACAGGGCTGACCGTCAGTCCTTATGTATTGGATTTCCGCGAGCGTTTTCAGATCGACGGGGAGATGATCGCGCCGTCCGCGCTGGCGGAGATCCTCACAGAGGTCTCCGAAGCGGCCGTCCGGCTTCGGGCGAGCGGCTGGGACAGCCTCGTGGAATTTGACGTAGCCAGTTTCAGTCTG
>CALXIU010000072.1 GCA_944388415.1 uncultured Ruthenibacterium sp.
CTTTGCTTGTTTGTGCAGTTGCCAGACCGCACTCCTATTATAGCAAAGGGAGTTTTTATTTCTTCATGATCGACATAAGTCTTCTTTGGAACCACTCGCCTAGCGAGTGGTTTTCGATGCACAAAAATGCGCCGTCCGGGCTGTTGTCCGGACGGCGCAGAAAAACCTTCCCGCTCAGCGGAAAATCTCCGGGTAAAAGCTCTTTCCGCACAGATCCGCTTCCACTCCGAGATAGTCGCAGACGGTCCGTGCGATGCACGAAAAACTCTTGCGCGTGCCGAGGTTGACGCCGGACAGCACCGGGCCGCCGGAGATGAGCAGCGGCACATACTCGCGCGAATGATCTGTCGACGGCGTCGCCGGGTCGCACCCGTGGTCAGCGGTGATGATGAGCAGATCCTCCGGCCGCAGGATCTTGAGCAGCCACTTGAGCTTCTCGTCAAATTCCGTCGCGGCGGCGGCATAGCCGTCCACGTCGTTGCGGTGGCCGTACAGCATATCGAAATCGACGAGGTTCACAAAAGCGAGTCCCGCGAAATCACGCTTCACGAGCGCGAGCGTCACATCCATACCGTTCGCGTTGCCCGAGGTGCGGATCTTTTCGGTGAGGCCCTGCCCCGCAAAAATATCGAAAATTTTACCGACGCCGATCACGTCCTTGCCGGCGTCGCGCAGCGCGTCGAGCATCGTGGGCGCGGGCGGCTTGAGCGAATAGTCGTGGCGGTTCGTCGTGCGTTTGAAATCGTCGCGGCATGTGCCCACAAACGGGCGCGCAATGACACGGCCAACGGCGTGTTCGCCCGCAAGCAGCTCACGCGCGATCTCGCAATAGCGGTACAGCTCTTTGACGGGAATGACATCCTCGTGCGCCGCGATCTGGAACACGCTGTCCGCGGACGTGTAGACGATCAGCGCCCCTGTTCGCAGATGCTCTTCCCCGTAATCCTTGAGCACCTCAGTGCCGGAATACGGAAGATTGCACAGCGTCGCCCGTCCGGTACGGCGCTCAAATTCCGCGATCACATCGGCGGGAAAGCCGTTCGGGTATGTCGGCAGCGCGCGGGCACTCTCGACGCCGGCGATCTCCCAATGGCCGATCGTCGTGTCTTTCCCCTTTGACGCCTCCTCGAGCCGTCCATAGCACGCGAGCGGATGAGCGGCCTTTGTCCCGCACTCGACGCCGTCGATGTTGAACAAGCCCATCTTTTGCAGCGTGGGGGTATGAAATTTCGGACTGTTGAAAATGGCGGCGAGCGTGTTGCTGCCCTCGTCGCCGAACTCGGCCGCATCGGGCATCTCACCGATCCCAAAACTGTCCAGAACGATCAGAAAAACGCGCTTTGCCATAAACCTTCACTCCTTTACGGTATCTATTATACACTTTCTCTGCCAAATTGTTAAGCAAAGAATTGCGTCCGCGCGGAAAACGTGTATAATAGAATTGACTGTGTATCTCAATTCATCATACCAGAAATACTAACGGAAATGAGGCATAATACGATGAGAAAAACGAAAATCGTCTGTACGCTCGGCCCGGCCACTGACAGCGACAAGGTCCTGCGCGAGATGATTCGCAGCGGCATGGATGTCGCTCGTTTCAACTTCTCCCACGGTACGCACGCCGAACATCAGGAGCGCTTGAACCGTCTTGACCGTCTGCGCCGCGAGGAAGGCCGCCACGTCGCCGCGCTTCTGGACACGAAGGGTCCTGAGATCCGCCTGCGCGATTTCAAGAACGGAAAAGTGGAACTGAAGGCCGGCCAGAAATTCACGCTGACGACGCGCGACGTCCCCGGTGACGAAACCATTTGTTCCATCACATACAAGGAACTTGTCAGCGACCTTGTCCCCGGCGCCCGCGTTCTCATCGACGACGGCCGCATCGATATGACGGTCGATTCGATCGACGGTGAAAATATCGTCTGCACTGTTCACAACGACGGTCCGGTCTCCAACCACAAGGGCATCAACGTGCCCGGCACGCGCCTGTCGATGCCGTATATGTCCGCGCAGGACAAAGCCGATATCAAATTCGGCGTCGACGCGGGATTTGATTTCATCGCCGCGTCTTTCGTCCGCAGCGCCGCCGACGTGCTGGAACTGCGCCGGTATCTCGACCAGTGCGGCACCGATTCCATCCGCATCATCTCCAAAATCGAGAACCGCGAGGGCGTCGACAACATCGAGGAGATCCTTGCCGTGTCCGACGGCGTCATGGTCGCGCGCGGCGACATGGGCGTCGAGATCGATTTCACGGAGATCCCCATCATCCAGAAGGACATCATCAGCCGCTGCTACAATGCCGGCAAACCCGCCATCACCGCGACGCAGATGCTCGACAGCATGATGACTCATCCCCGCCCCACCCGTGCCGAGATCACCGACGTCGCGAACGCAATCTACGACGGCACGTCTGCCATCATGCTGTCCGGTGAGACGGCCGCGGGCATGTATCCTGTGGAGAGCGTGCGCACGATGGCCGCCATTGCGGCGCGCACGGAGAGCGACATCAACTACGACAAGCGCCTGAAGCTGCGCGCGTCCGAGGGCCATCTGAGCGTGGCGGACGCGGTCTCGCACGCGGCGTGCACGACGGCGATGGACATCTCCGCCAACGCCATCATCACGGTGACGAAGAGCGGCGAGACGGCGCGACTGCTGTGCAAATACCGCCCCAACACACCGATCATCGCGTGCGTGCTGACGGAGAATGTTGCGCGTCAGCTGTCCATCTCGTGGGGCATCACGCCCGTTGTGATGGAGTACGCGCACGACACCGACGAACTGATCAGCAAGTCGGTCGACGCCGCGCTGCGCGACGGCCTGATCCACAACGGCGACCTCGCGGTCATCACCGCCGGCGTGCCCGTGGGCGTCTCCGGCACGACGAACATGATCAAAGCGCACCTTGTAGGCGACGCGCTCGTCACCGGCGTCGGCGCGAGCATCGGCAACGCCACGGGCTACACCTGCGTGTGCCGTTCGGCCGAGGAAGTGCGCACCAAGTTCCGCAAAGACAGCGTGCTGGTCGTCCACTCGACGAACAACGAGATGCTGGACGCCATCCGTGACGCGCGCGCTGTCATCGCCGAGGAAGCCGGCCTCAATTCGCACGCAGCCATCGTCGGCCTGACGCTGGGCAAGCCCGTCATCGTCAGCGCGACGGGCGCGACGCGCAAGCTCAAGGACGGCATGAAGATCTCCGTCGACGGCGAGCGCGGCGTCGTACAGGCCATGCCGGACTGACCGGGAGGCGCAGGGATGGAACGCATTGCCAGCTTTTCCGTTGACCACACGCGCCTTGGGCGCGGGATGTACGTCTCTCGCGTGGACGGCGACGTCGTGACGTATGACGTGCGGATGAAGACGCCAAACGGCGGGGATTACCTTGCGAACGGCGCGCTGCACACCATTGAGCACCTGTTTGCAACGTACGCGCGCAACTCCCAATACGCCCACGGTGTGATTTACGTCGGCCCGATGGGCTGCCGCACGGGTTTTTATCTGCTGACGCGCGGTCTGACGCACGAGGAGGCCATCGCGCTGTGTCGCGAGAGCTTCGCGTTCATCGCCTCGTTTGAAGGCGAGATCCCCGGCGCGACGGCGCCGGAGTGCGGCAATTATCTGGAGCACGACCTCGCCGGCGCGCGCGCGGAGGCGGCGGCCATGATCCCGGTCCTGGTGGACTGGACGCCTGACCGCCTTGCCTATGAGGCGTTTCTCGACTGATTTTTCCATAGACGGCGCGAGGCCGGACCACGAAAAGCGGTCCGGCCTCGTTTTTATTTTTCTTTTACAGCGCGAGCGTCGCGCCGATGGGGTCGCGGATCAGGAGCGATGCGCTGGAATCGGCGGGCGTCGGCGATTTGTTGATGACGACGAGGTCGTCACCGCGGAAATAACGCAACAGCCCCGCTGCCGGATACACGGCGAGCGACGTGCCGCCGACGATCATCAGATCCGCCGAGGCGATGGCGCTCACGGAGTTTTCAAGCGTGCGGCTGTCGAGGCTCTCCTCGTAGAGCACGACGTCCGGCTTGATGATGCCGCCGCACGTACAGCGCGGGACGCCCGTGCTGTTGCGGACGGCCTCGACGCCGTAGAATTTCCCGCACTTCATGCAGTAGTTGCGCAGCACGCTGCCGTGCAGCTCCTGCACGTTCTTGCTGCCCGCGGCGGTGTGCAGTCCGTCGATGTTCTGCGTGACAACGGCCGTCAGCTTGCCGTCGCGCTCGAGCTGCGCGAGCCGCAGATGCGCGGCGTTCGGCTTCGCGCCCTCGATCAGCATCTTGTCGCGGTAGAAGCGGTAAAATTCCTCGGTGTTGCGGAGGAAAAAGGTGTGGCTGAGGATCGTCTCGGGCGGGTAGTCGTACTTCTGGTTGTACAGGCCGTCCACGCTGCGGAAGTCCGGGATGCCGCTCTCCGTCGACACGCCGGCCCCGCCAAAAAATACGATCCGTTTGCTCTTTGCAATCAGTTTTTCAAGCGCCTCGTTCACGATCTCGTCTCCCCTTTCTCAGTTTCCCAGCACGATTTTGGCGATGTCCGCGGACGCCTTCGCGTCTCTGGCGTAATAGTCCGCGCCGATCTGTTCGGCGTACGCCGGCGTCAGCACCGCGCCGCCAACCATGACGGCGCAGTCAACGCCCTGCTCGCGCAGCGCGGCGATCGTGTCGCGCATCGCGGGGAGCGTCGTCGTCATCAGCGCGCTCAGGCCCACAAGGCGCGCGCCGTGCTCTTTGGCCGCGTCCACGACGGTCTGTACCGGGACGTCGCGGCCGAGGTCGATCACCTGATACCCGTAATTTTCCAAAATCACCTTGACGATGTTCTTGCCGATGTCGTGGATGTCGCCCTTGACGGTGGCGATGACGATCTTGCCCTTCGACGGGCCTGACACGCCGGTGGCGGCGATGGCCTCCTTCACGACGTCGAACGCGCTCTGCGCCGCGCCCGCGCTCTGCAACAGCTGCGGCAGGAAGCTGCGCCCCTTTTCGAAGTCGTCGCCCACCTCGTCGAGCGCCGGGATGAGCACCGTATTGATGAGCGTCTCGGGGTCGGTCGTGCGCAGTGCCTCGCGCGCCGCGGCGGCGGCCGGGGCCTTCAAGCCCAGCAGCACGGCGTCGTGCAGCGACATGTCGCTCTTCGGCTGCGCGGCGGGGGCGGGCGCGGCGTTGCCGTGGCGGCGGATGAACTCCACCGCGCCCTTGTCGCGGTTGTAGAGCACGTTGAAGGCGTCGATGGCAGCCATCATCGAGGTGTTGTTCGGATTAAGGATCGGCAAATCGAGCCCGTGCGACATGGCGAGCGTGAGGAACGTCGTGTTGACGAGCTCGCGCGCGGGCAGGCCGAATGAGATGTTCGAGACGCCGAGCACCATCTTGACGCCGAGGCGCTCTTTGACCATCGCCACGGCGCGCAGCGTCTCGGCCGCCTCGGCCTGCTGCGCGCTGACGGTGAGCGTGAGGCAGTCGATGTAGACGTCCTCGCGCGGGATGCCGTATGCTTGTGCCGCGCGGACGATTTTCTCCGCCAGCGCGAAGCGCTGTTTCGCCTTCGCGGGGATGCCGCCGTCGTCGAGCGTCAGGCCCACGACGGCCGCGCCGTACTTTTTGCACAGCGGCAAAATGGCGTCCAGCACGGACGACTCCGCGTTGACAGAATTGACGATGGGCTTGCCGCAGTACGCGCGCAGTCCCGCCTCGAGCACATCCGGGCGCGTGGAGTCGAGCTGCAGCGGCAGCTCGCACACAGCCTGCAGCTCCTTGACCGCGCGGCGCATCATCGCGATCTCG
>CALXIU010000073.1 GCA_944388415.1 uncultured Ruthenibacterium sp.
GTCCGTTCTCACAAGAAAGAAAAGCATCTGGAAAAACAAGTCGAACTGGGAGCTGCTGCTGCTGTGCCTCCCCGCGCTGATCGGCTACATCGTGTTCAACTACGTCCCGATGAGCGCGGCGCTCGTCATTCCCTTCAAGGATTACAAGTTCAGTCAGGGCATCTTCGGCAGCGACTGGTGCGGGCTTCAAAACTTCAAGTGGATTTTGACGTCGACGTCGATGGGACGCGTGCTGCGCAATACGATTTTGTACGGCGCGTGGTTCATGGTCATCGGACCGATCGTGAACATGGCCATCGCGCTGCTGCTGTTCGAGATCCGCAACCGCCGGGCGCTCAAGGCGTACCAGACCATCATCACATTCCCGAACTTCATGTCGATGGTCATTGTGGGCTATGTGGTGTACGCGCTGCTCAGCCCGAAGACGGGCCTGTTCAACCAGATCCTTATGATCTTCGGGCAGGAACCCGTGGATATGTACATGGAACCCGGGCGATGGCCGGTCATCCTGACGCTGGTCAATCTGTGGAAGGGCGTCGGCATGGGGTCGATGATGTACTTCGCCTCGCTGATGGGCATCGACACCTCGCTGTACGAGGCGGCCGAACTCGACGGAGCGACGCGCTTCCAGAAGATGGTCCACATTTCCATCCCGCACCTGATCCCGCTGGTGTGCATCTTTACGATCATGGGCGCGGGCAGCCTCATCAACGGCAACTTCGACCTGTTCTACATCATCCCGCGCGACACTTCGATCCTGTATGAGACGACCGACATCCTGAACACATACGTTTACCGCGCTCTGTCCGACGGCTCGTACGCGATGGGCGCCACGGTCGGACTGATCCAATCGGCGGTCGGAATGCTTCTTGTCATCGGGGCGAACCTGATCGTCAAGAAGATCTCGCCGGAAAACTCGATGTTCTGAGGAGGGAGAAAGACATATGGAAACGCGCAAAGTTGAAAGAAAAAGTCTGTTCCCGGTTTTCCTGCACCTGTTTTTCATCCTGATGTCCGCGTGCTTCGTGCTGCCGCTCATCGTCGTGATCTCAGCGTCGTTCACGAGCGAGGAATGGCTCAACGCCGGACACGGCCTCAGCCTCATCCCGCACGACTTCACCTGGGCCGCGTATCAGGCCGTGTTCAGTAACGCCGAGCGCATCGTGCGCGCCTACGGCGTGACGATCGCGCAGGCGTTCCTCGGCACAGCCATCAGCTGCGTCATCGCGGGCATGGCGGCCTACGCGCTCTCGCGCAGCAACTTCCAATTCCGCAAGCCCATCACCGCGATCATCTTCTTCACGATGCTGTTCTCGGCGGGCATGATCCCGACGTACATCGTCTACTCGAAGTACTACGGCATCAGCAACACGTTCTGGATCTACATTCTGCCCGGCATGGCGGGCGGCGCGTGGTACACGATGGTGTTCCGCACGTTCTTCAAGAGCCTGCCGGAATCGCTGTTCGAATCCGCCCACCTCGACGGCGCCAGCGAGCTGACGATCTTCTTCCGCATCGTCGTGCCGCTGTCCACCCCCGTGTTCGCGTCCGTCGGGTTTATGATCCTCGTGGCAAAGTGGAACGACTACACCACGTCGATGATCTACATCCGCGAGGAGGATCTCTACACGCTTCAATACCTGCTGCAACGAATGATGGACGAGGCGAAGTTCCTCAAGAGCCTTGCGCAGAGCGTGATGGGCAACATCACGCTGAACGCACAGAACGCACCCAGTGAAACGCTGCGATATGCGATGTGCGTCGTCGCCGCCGGGCCGATGCTGCTGATCTTCCCGTTCTTCCAGAAGTACTTCTCGCAGGGCCTGACGATCGGCGCTGTGAAGGGATAAATCAGGAAAGTTCCCCGCGTCTGCGGGGAAACGATATACACGATCATAAGGAGGAAACAAGAATGAAAAAGAGATGGATGAGCGCGTTCCTCGCGGCGCTCGTGGCAGCTTCCGCGTGCCTGAGCGGCTGCGGTTCCGCCAGCTCGCAGACGCCGGCGTCCACCGGGTCTCAGGCGGACGGCGGGTCGGAGCTCGAGCCCGTGACGATCCAGATGTGGCTGGGCGGCCCCGGCAAGCAGAAGGATTCCGACATGGTGTGGGAGGCCTTCAACGAGAAGCTGCAGGAGTACGTCCCCAACACCACGGTCGAGATCACTGTCATCCCGACGTCCGAGTACGCCGAGGAGTACAACCAGATGCTCGCCTCCGGCGAGGCCGTCGACCTGACGTGGATCGCCAGCTGGGTCACCGGCTCCACCGAGCTGATCCGCGACGAGAGCCTGATGCCTCTGGACGACCTGGTCGACCAGTACGGCCAGGGCATCCGTGAGACGCTGGGCGACGAAGTGATCGATATGCACCGCTACTCCGAGGACGGCCAGCTTTACTACCTGATCGCGTGGCAGGGTCTGTACAGCAACGTGCGCGCGTTCAAGGTCCCGACCGAACT
The DNA here is from genome assembly GCA_944388415.1 of uncultured Ruthenibacterium sp. Lineage (GTDB taxonomy): Bacteria > Bacillota > Clostridia > Oscillospirales > Ruminococcaceae > Ruthenibacterium. Next base: position 2,461 of record CALXIU010000073.1, read on the forward strand.
CGCTGCTCTTGCGGGCGACACGTGGATCGAAGACACGCAGGCGGTCGTGGACAAGTGGTGGAACCACTACGAATCCACCGATGATCTGCAGGCCGTGTTTGACCAGCTCGACATCTACCTCGGCGCTCTGAAGGACAACGGCAAGCTGTACGGCGGCATCGCGCAGAATGTGCTCGGCGCGTGGCTGTACCCGCAGCGCTTCTCGTCCGAGAACAGCCTGCAGGCCTACAACGTCGGCGTCCAGCACATGGACGATACCTTCACCGTCGTCGATGCCATCCAGACAGACTATTTCCGCGTCTACGCCGAGAACATGGCGGACTTCTACAAGAAGGGTTACATCCGCTCCGACATTGCTTCGCTGGAGACCGGCGCGATGAGCTTCGTCACGAACGGCGAGTACACGCCGAACACCCTCGTGCTTGACACGCACAACGCCCTGACCGACGACACCGCCGAGATCTACAGCGCCCAGGCGGGCACCGACATCTCTCTCATTCAGATCGAGGACAACGGCTACCTGAGCCGCGGCGACGCGACCGCGACGGCCATTCCGTACTGCGCCGATGAGCCTGAGCGCGCGATGATGGTCCTGAACGCGCTGTACACCGAGCCGGAGCTGTATCAGCTGCTGATCTACGGCATCGAGGGCACGCACTACACGGACAACGGCGACGGCACCATCACCACCCCGTACGGCAACCAGGGCCAGTCCGACTCCGACTACGGCCTGTGGAAGTGGACGATCGGCACCTGCAAGAACTCCCTTGTGACGCAGGCCGACACCCCGGGTTATTACGAGGAGCTCGAAGAGAAGGAAAAGACTGCGCTCGTCAGCTCGTTTGTCAACTTCACATGGGATGACAGCGCCGTGTCCGACGTTGTCGCGTCCCTGAAGGCCATCGACGGCGAGTACAAGGACATGATCGACCAGGGCTATACCGGCGACAACTGGGAGGCCACGCTGGATCAGTGGATCGCCGAGCGCAAAGCCGCCGGTGTGGACCGCGTCATCGAGGATATGCAGAATCAGATCAACGCCTATGTTGAGGAGAACAACATCACCTCCTGGATCAGCAACGGCTAAAGAGATCGCACAGTGAGAAACGGGAGGCGGTGAAAGCCCCTCCCGTTTTTTTTGCGGGCGCGAGAGGAGAAGAACATGAATTATCAGGTCACATGGCAGGGCGGGGAAGTGCCCGTCCGCACAGCGTCCATCTATCCGAGCCCCTACCGCGCGCAGGAGAAAATGGAATACGTCCAGTTCCCGTGGCGCAAAGCGGCGCGGCTGCGCGTGCGCTCGAAGATCCCGGTCGAAAGCGCCGTCATTCGCCCGATGAGCGCGGGCGTCGATGTGCGCGTCGCGGACGGCGCGCTCGAGCTGGAACTCGACCGTCCCGTCAAGCTGTCGCTCGAGATCAACGGCAGCGCGGAGAACAACCTTCTGATCCTGCCCGAGGAGGGGATGGGAGGGCCCGCGCCGGAGGGCGCGAACGTCGTTTTCTTTCCGGCGGGCGTCCACACGGCGGACCTTCTCACGATCGACCGCGACGACACGGTCGTTTACCTCGACGAGGGCGCGTATGTGCACGGGAAGCTGACGCTCTCCCACTGTGACCGCGTGACGGTGTGCGGCTACGGCGTCCTCTCCATGGAGCGCTACCCGTACGAATCCCGCCCGGTCTACGCGCGGTGCATCGACGCCGTCGGGTGCCGCGACCTCGTCATCCGCGACGTCACCATCATGGATAGCAACGACTGGAGCCTGCGCGTGATGGGCTGCGAGGACGTGCTGGTGGACAACGTCAAGATCTTCGGCTGCCGCGGCAACTCCGACGGCGTGGATGTGTGCGGCTCGCGCCGCGTGACGGTGCAGAACGTGTTTACTCGCGTGTGGGACGACTCGCTCGTCGTCAAGGCGCTCGACACCGGCGACGTCGAGGACGTGACATTCCGCCGTTGCACGCTGTGGAACGACTTCGCGCGCCCGATGGAGGTCGGCGTCGAGCTGCGCGCCGACCGCGTGCGCCGCGTGAGATTCGAGGACATCGACGTGCTCCACATGCCGACCGGCTATCCCGTGATGGGCATTCACCACGGAGACCGCGCCGTCGTGTCGGACGTCACATTCGAGAACATCCGCATCGAGGACGCGCCAGGCGCGCAGCTGTTCGATCTGCGCATCACGCCGTCGTACTGGAACCGCGACACAAAGATGGGCTGCATCCGGGACGTCGCGTTCCGCGACATCCGCGTGCTGGGCGCGCCGGGGCTGACGCAGCTGATGTCGGACTCCCGCGTCGAGGGCTGGGACGACGAGCACGACATCCGCGGCGTGGCGGTGGAAAATATCGACCTGTGCGGCAGGACACCCGCGAGCGTGAAGGCGCTCGGCATCCGTGCCACGCCGTTCGCGCGGACGGTCACCGTGACGCCTCACCCGGCGCTCAAACCGGTGAGCCCTGTGGAGACGCAGGTGCGCGTCGCAAAGGAATTTTCGCTCCGTCCCGACGGCCTGTACGAGGGCGCGGTCGAGATCGCGCTGCGCAGCCTCGCCGAAACGCCCGTGGAAAAGGAGGTCTGGCTGCGCCTCTCGCCCGAGACGGACGGCGGCCGAGACCCCGCGCCCGAGCGCGTCCTGCTCGGGCCGGACGAGGAGCGCGTGCTGTCGTATCCGCTTGCGCTCGCACCGGGCAAGTACCTTGCGGCGGTGCAGTCCCGCGACCCGGAAGTGCAGTATTCGTGGGCGTATTTCCGCCTCGACTGGGACCTTGCGCGCGGCGGCGAGCGGTGCTTTGCCGATTATTGGGGCGAGAGCGCGGGCTTCGTCCGCGCGAAGGCCGAAGACGGTGCGCTCGTGCTTGAGAGTCCGGTACTGCGCGAGGCGGGCGGCTCGCTCGTGCTGTACGCCGCGCGGCCCGTGCCGTGCGCGCGCGGCGAGGCGGTGTTCTCCGTCGAGGAGACGGACTACGGCCGCTCGCCCGCGATTTTGAACGGCGCGCGCGGCCTCGAGGCCGCGCCGCAGATGCGCTGCCCGCTCGAGGTCACGATGGTGTTTCGCGCGCAGCCGAAGACGGAAATCGGCGCGCACACCGTGGAGAGCGGCGGGGACGGCACGGCGCGCGTCCCGCTCGCCGCGCTCGGCGTTCCGGAGGGCGCGCGGGAGTTCTGGCTCGAGATCGAGGCGCGCACGCCTGCGCTCGCCGGCCGCCGCTGCCCGATGACGCTGTTCCGCTCGCCGTCCCCGCAGACGTCGGCGCATATGTTCTGCCGCTGCACCCTCGAAAACGGAGAAGAATGCAAATGAGCGAAGCAAGGTTTTTCGTCTCGCCGCGCGGAAGCGACGCGTCGCCCGGCACGCGGGAAAGGCCCTTTGCGACCATCGCCGCCGCGCAGGCAGCGGCGCGCCGGTGCGAAGGGTCCGCCGTGGTCGAGGTGTTGGCGGGTGTCTACCGCGAATCGCTCACGTTCGACGCCTCGGACAGCGGCGACACGTATCTCACGCGCGAGGGCGCGTGCCTCACCGGCGGGCTCTGTGTGCCGTTCGCGCAGACGCGGCCCGTGTCGGGGCCGATGCTTTCCCGCTTTCCGCCGGACGCCGCGCCGCACATCCGCCGCATCGACCTCGCCGCGCTCGGCGTCCCGCTCGAAGAATACGGGACGGTCTATCCCGTCGGGCGCTACAGCACCGGTGAAAAATATGGCGCGCCGTCCGGCTGGAATATCGAAGTGTTCGAGGACAGCCGCCGCATGATCCCCGCGCGCTGGCCGAACGAGGGATATGTGCATCTCGCGGGCGTGGCCGACCAGGGCCAGCCCGCCGAGTTCCCGCCGCAGCATTATCACAAGGGCTGGGACGCGCTGCAATGCCCGCGGCCGGGCGCGTACCTCGCAACCAGGGAGGCGCGCCGCCGCGCTGCGCGCTGGCATCGCCCGGACGACGTGTGGCTGTACGGCTATTTCTACTGGGACTGGGCGGATTCGTCCACCCCGGCGTCGATCGACCCGGAGACGGGCGTCCTGACGCCCCGCTTCGTCAGCCGCTTCGGCGCGCGCGAGGGCGCGGCGTATTACTTTTACAACATCCCGGAGGAACTCGACGCGCCCGGCGAGTACTGGCTCGACCGCGAGACAGGCTTGCTGTACGTGTACCCGCACAGCGAGAGCGGCGCGTTCAGCATCTCCGTCGCGCGCAAACCGCTGCTGCAGCTGCGCGGCGCGTGCGGCATGATATTCGAGGGCTTCACGCTCACGGACGTGCGCGCAAACGCCGTGGACGCGCGAGGCGACGGCAACATCTTCCGCTGCCTGACGATCCGCAACGCCGCCGGGCACGGCGCGGTGATCCGGGGCTTTCGCAACGCCGTCGAGCGCTGCGAGATCTCGCACACCGGCTGCGGCGGCGTGCGCCTCGAGGGCGGCGACCGCGCGTCGCTTGCGCCCGGCGAAAACGACGCGCGCGACAACTGCATCCACGACTTCGCGCAGACCTACCGCACGTATCAGGCTGGCGTGGCGCTCAGCGGCGTGGGCAACCGGTGCGCGCACAACGAAATTTCCTTTGCGCCGCACGTCGCCGTGTGGTACGAGGGCAACGGACACATCATCGAGTACAACCACATCCACGACGTCGTGCTCTCGTCCGGCGACGCCGGTGCCGTCTACTCAGGCTTCGACTGGGCGGCCCACGGCACGGTCGTCCGGTACAACCTCATCGAGCGCGTCGGCTCGGATGGGTTCGCGGCAAACGGCATCTACTGGGACGACGGCCTCTCCGGCCAGTCGGCGTACGGCAACGTCCTGTCCGGCGTTTGGGGCTGCGCGTTCCTCGTCGGCGGCGGGCGCGACAATGTGATTCGCTCGAACTGCATCCTCGGCGCGCGCGGCGCGCCCATCTGGTACGACGCGCGCAACCGCGACGGCCTTCTGCACGGCGGATGGGCGGGTGCGTCGTGCAATACGCCGGACGCGCCGCACTGGAAAAAGCTGCGCGCCGTGCCGCGCGAAAGCGCCGTCTGGCGCGAAACATACCCGTCCCTCGCGCGCCTCACGTGCGATTTCTCCGATCCGGATGCCTCCGACTTTCCGCTCAACCCCGCGGGCTCGGTCGTGGAGAAAAACGTGATCGCCGGCGCGGAGGAAACGCCCGTCCACATCGAAGAGGCGGTGCGCCGCTACAGCCGGATCGGGCCGAACGAGGTCTTTCGCTCGGCCCGCGACGCGGGCTTTGACGAAGAGTCCCTCAGTTTCTCGCCGCCGCGCGAGGGCTTTGACAACCATCTGAAAGAACATGCCGGCCCGGAATACGGGCCAAAACGAGCGGAGGAG
>CALXIU010000074.1 GCA_944388415.1 uncultured Ruthenibacterium sp.
CTCTTTCCCATGCCTTTGGTCCCTTTCTCTGTTCACCCGCCCGCATCCGTCAAACCGATATACAATTTGTACTATTATGTCAAATTATTTCAATTTGACATATTGCCCTCCAGCACGCGATAACGTAGATTTTCCACGTCAAAGTCGGGCTTGCCGGTGCGCCCGGGCAGCGGTTTGAACTCGTCCGGCCTGTACTCCGGAATCGTACCCCTGACGCAGCACCGCTCGAGATATGCGCGGTCGACCGGGTTTTCACCCTGCTCCTGATTGTATTCGGAGAGATACGTCACGGGAGTCTCGCCATAGTTCCGGTGATACAGGCAAAAGCGCTCCCACGCCGTTTTGGGGCACAGAAATTCGACGCAGCTGTCGTGGATGTGGACGCCGCACTCCGGCTGCGGCATCCCCCGCGTCTCGAGGTCGTACGGGCGGAAGCCCAGCTCCTCCTCCGTGTTCCAGATGAGCAGGATGAGGTCGAGAAACGGAAACGCCGACAGCAGGCGGTACGCGTCCCGCGCGAGCGTCCACGCCTCCGGGCCGGGCTGCGTGACGCTGTCCAGCCCGATGCGGCCGGCCGGGCGGCACCATCCGTACATGGCCGGGAAGTGGTTCGGATGGAACCACCACGAGTCGAAGTTCTCTACAAAGACATGGTCTTCCCCGCCGTATTCCTGATGATAGAGACAAAACCGCTCCCATGTGTGCGGGATGTCCCGGGATCATCCTACCACGCGCGGCAGATCCGCGGGAGAAAATTCCCGCAAGCCGCCAGAAATTACAGATCGTATATTTGTTTGTTTGAATTACGGTCATTCCCGGCGAAATTTGACGAAACGCAAACATTCTGCTACAATGTCCTGTGACGCGGGGCTATGGCTCCGCGTTTGCCGCGGGGGACGCGCCCCGCGCGGCCGATCCAAAGGAGGTACTGAATGAACGAAGCACGCGAACACGCGCGCCGTTTTTTGTTTGGGCTGCCGCGGCGATTGTGGGCCGTCTGCGCCGCCGCCGGAACGCTTGTCGCCGTATTGCTTTGCCTGATGTGGTGTATGCGGTTTGTGACCGTCACGAATTCGGGCGGCGGGTCGGAGACGATCTACGCGCCGGTGGTGGCGAGCCATGAGTACACGCTCTCGCTGGCGGGCATGTCCGCCGGCATCGGAGACGAGACGCTGTTGCAGGACGACCCCGCGAGCGGAACTGCCGCGCTGCATCTGGAAGAGGCGGTGCTGCTGCATGTCGCGTCAGACGGTGTGGAGGCCGACGTCTATGTGACGCAGGAGACAGTCGGCGACGCGCTGGACGACCTCGGCATCGTGCTGGGCGAATACGATTACACGGAACCGGAACTGAGCGCCGCCTGCACGGATGGCATGAGCATCACCGTGCACCGCGTGGAATACCGCGATTATACGATCCGGGAGACGATCCCCCACGAGACGGTGGTGGAGTACACGTCGGTTCTGCGCCGCACACCGGAGAAAGAGCTGGTGACGCAGGAGGGCGTGGACGGCTATCTGCACGCCGAGGCGCGCGACCGCATCGTCGACGGCGAGGTGGAGAGCACCGAGCTGCTTGCGGTGTACTCGCAGTCCGATCCGGTGACGGAGATCGTGAAGAAATATCAGGCGGGCGTGCCCGTCAGCGACGTAGAGCCGCCTGATGGCGTGACCGTTGTGGACAACGTGCCGGTGGACGAGACGCTCCCGGACACGGAGGAGATGACCGTGTACACAATGAAGGCCACGGGCTACTACTCGGCGCGCGGCATGGGCGCGAGCGGTCTGGGCCTCTACTACGGCACCGTGGCGCTGGACCCAACGCTGATCCCCTACGGGTCGCTGTTGTACATCACATCCGCAGACGGCAATTTCGTGTACGGCTGGGCGATTGCGACGGACACGGGCGCATTTGTGCAGACGAACCGGATGCAGGTGGACCTGTTCTATGAGTCGTACGTCGAGAGCGCGGCGAACGCGGCGGGCGAGGTGCTCGTCTACGTCGTGCGCGAGGGCGAGGGCGACTGGAGCTACCGCGACGCGGAGACCTGAACGAACATATCATATGACAGAAAAATCCCGGAGCGGCGGTGCCGCTCCGGGATTTTGTTTTGCGCTCAGCCCTCCGCGGGGGCGGACGCGGCCGCCTGCTGGGCGGCGGCGTTGATGACGAGCGTCCCGGCCTGAGACGCCGGGGCGAATCCGAGATAGCTTGTGCCGGGGCTGACCTCCAGCTCCGAGCCGTCCGCGGCCTTGAGCGCGATCGGGGATTCCGGCGCGCCCTTCGTCCACGTCAGCTCCACGGCCTTGCCGCCGTGCAGATACCAGCCGGAACCGCCGGAGAGATCGTAGGAGGCGCAGTAATTGTCCTCCTTCAGGCCGACCTGAGCGAACAGGATCAGCACGTTGTCGAACGCGAGCTGCGTTCCGTCGAGCTCGTCGGTGTGCGGCGCGCCGTTCTGGAATTTGAGATACTTGCCCGTCTCCGCCTGATACGTGAACGAGACGGAGGCTGCGTCGGAAAACGAGACGGAGGCGTCGGGCGCGTCCGACCCGGAGAGAGCCTTCGCGGCGGACGCAAACGGCAGCAGCGTGTAGCCCTTGCCGGCGCGCTCCTCGCCGATGGCGTCGATGCCCGCGGACACAAGGCCCGCGTCGGTGTACCAGCAGTGCTCGACGAGATAGCCCTGCTGTTTTTTGCGGGCCTCGTCAAACCAGTACGCCGTCGAGCCGAGGTACCGGCCGTCAAGCGTTTTGTAGCCGTACAGGTTCAGAAGATTGTCCGCGTACACGCTTGTGCCGATGTGCGCGACGAACGCGTTGAGCGGCAGCGCGATCTGTAAATGCTGGTCGCGCGCCGAGCGGACCGGACCGACGCGCGGCATGGCCGACGCGTTGGAGTACAGCGCCATCAGCCGTGTGATGCCGCCCTCCGTGATCATCTCGACGAGCGCGTCCGCCGAGGCAATGCCGCGCTGGGGCAGCGCCTTGGGCGCGTTGTCGAGCATCACGGCGATGGGTCGGGTGCCGTCGGCCACGCCTTCGGCGAGCGGCTCGCCCGTGATGGGGTTGACTGTGAGGACCTCCGCGTCCTTCAGCGCGTCCTCGTGCGAAACGAGCTGCCCTGTGGACGCAGAGGAGGGTTTGTCGTCATCCGCACATGACGCGAAGCAGAGACACATCGCCGCCGCGAGCAGCAGCAAGATCCATTGTTTCTTGATGGGTATCATCTCCCGCGTTTGAAAATTGCCGCAAGATCATTGATCCACAAAATCGGTATCCACCTGCGTCTGATCGACGGAGACAGAGGCCGGTGTTTCCGCCGTGTCCTCATAATAGCGGCACTGATCCGCCATGTCAAGGTCGACGATGCCGAGATACGTCTTGCCGGGGTTGATCTCGACCGGGATCTCGTAGCCAGCGCCGTCCGTAAACGTCATGACGCTCTGCGGAGTGGGCTTCTGCCAGCGGATCTTCTCGACGCGGCCGCCGTAGAAATAGTAGCCGATGCCGCCGGAGGAGTAGTCCACATCCTGAATGTCGTAGCTGTTTCCGACGTAGTTCGGATGCGTGTAGATGTCGGCCAGCACGAGGATGACGTTGTCGAAGCCGAGCTGCTCGTTGTTGTTCGCGTCGACGCTGGGGCTGACAGTGCCGTAGCGGGCGCTGTACTGGCTCATCATGTACTTGCCGGTGGACTCGTCGTACTCAAAATACGTGCGGTACGACTGCGAGTGGATGACGTCGATGTTGACGGCGGAATCGCCCTCGAGCGTGCGCGGCTCCAGATTGTAATTGCGGAAATTGAACAGCGTCGAGTTGTAGGTGCGGTTCGTATCGATGTCATTCTTCTCGATGATCTCGGTCAGCAGCTCGGAATTGGTGTATGCCGTGTGCTCGCTTCCGACGCCGGTGGCAAGGCGCGCCTGGTCGCGCGGGAAGCTGTAGCGGTCGAGGTTGATGTCCAGATCGCCGTACTCATAATTCGTGCGGTACTCCGACTGCACGGTGGACTCGCCGATGTGCACATAGAGCGCCTGCCACGGCAGGACCAGCTGGAAGAACTGGTGGCGCGCCGAGCGCACGGGGCCGACCTGCACCGGCAGGTTCTCGACGTCCGGGAACAGCGCCATGAAGCGCGTGATGCCGCCCTCGACCTTGCTCTCGACGAGCACCTCGGCCTCAGAGAGGCCCCACTGCGGGCGCGCGTCGTTTTTGGCGTTGCCGGAGATGTTGTTGATCATCACCGCGACAAAGCGCTGGCCGTCCTGATACTGGCCGACGTTCTCAAGGCCGGTCAGCGGATCGGGGGTGTAGGGCGGCTCCTCGGGCGCGGAGGACGAGGAGGGCACGCCGGAGAAGTTCGGCGTCAGCGTGCTGGACGACTCCCCGCCGCCGCACGCCGTGAACACGGTGGCGGTCATCAAACCCGCGAGGAGGAGGGCAAACAGTTTTTTCTTCATGGTCATTCTCCTTTATTGAAGATGCTCCGCCGTCACTGCGGCGGGCGCGTGGGATCGCCCGGAGTATCGGACACTGTGAAGTATCCGTACATCTCCAGAGGAACGACGGCGACATACGTCTTTCCCGGATTGATCCGGACGGAGGTCTCCGTGCCGTCCGCGCTCACGATGCGAAGCGGCTGTTCGGGCGCGCCCTTGAGCCAGCGGATGCTCTCGAAGCCTCCGCGGCTGATGTAGACGCCGACGCCGCCGAACGAAAAATCGATCTTTGTGAGGATGCCGTCGTCATATTTTCCGCACTCCGCAAACAGCACGAGGACATTGTCGAACGCGAGCTGCTCGCCGGTGTTGCCATCAATGTGCGGCTGGCCGAACTGCCACTTGAGATAACGGGCCGAGGCGGCGTCGTATTGCAGGCGGCTGTTCGCGTAGCCGGAAAAGCGGAGGTAGACGTCGGCCGCCGCGCCTTCCGCGGGCGTGCGCGGTGCGTCCGCGAAATCAAACGCCAGCAGCGTGGTGTCACTGCGGGTGTCGGCGCCGTATTTCTGCGCCGCGGACGCAAGCTGTACGCCGGACGTGAACCAGCAGTGCTCGATGGCGAGCGAAGCGTTGCGCTCAGTGTCCAGCGTGAGGACGTCCGCCTGGACATATCCGTTGAGGCATTTGTCCTCCCAGCGGTACAGCGAGAGCATCTGCGCCGCCGTTGTGGAGCCGCCCGCGTGCACCAGCACGGCGCCCAGCGGCAGCATCAGCTGCACAAACTGGTCGCGCGCCGAGCGGACAGGGCCTGTCGACGGAACGCTTCCGACCGACGGATACAGCGCCATCAGGCGCGTGATGCCGCTCTCGGTGACGCACTCGTACACGATGGACGCCTCTGAGACGCCGCGCTGCGGCAAAGCCGCCTGCACGTTGTCCAGCATGACCGCCGCGGGACGGTCGCCCGCTTGCCACGGCTCCTGCACGAGGCCGGTCAGCGGGTCGATGCCCTCCGGCGCGGGAAGCGCCTCGTAAGCGGGCTGCGAAGCACCTGCGCTTGCGGAGACCGGTCCGGTGCGCGCGCAGGCGCACAGCGCCAGCGCGGCGGCCAGCGCGAGCGCAGCCGCGCGGAGTTTCCGTGTGCGCATCGCTCTCATCGCCTCCCGCACCCGGCCGGGAACAGAGCAAGCCGCCCCGGCCGCCTTTCTATATACTATATCGGAAAAAACTTCGTTTGTAAAGCGCGCGCGTCAAAAGCGCCGGGCATTTTTTTGCGTATGAATGAAAAAACTGTTGACAAACTTCCCCCGCGCTGATATACTTATTTAGCACGCATGAGCCATTAGCTCAGTCGGCAGAGCACCTGCCTTTTAAGCAGGGTGTCCGGAGTTCGAATCTCCGATGGCTCACCATAAAATCAAAACGGTATAGATGCCGTAGGCCAGAAGCCTACGGCATCAACTGTTTCCGGGCTTTTTGAGCTCGAAAATTCACCGATGATTTCATAGATGCCAACCACTGTTTCCCCCTAACTGGTGGGACTCGAACCCCCTCTGCTCCGAGGTTGGCAAAATCAAAACCATGTGGCGCCCTTTTTGAAGCAGTATTTTTCAAAAAGGGCGCTATTTTTCTGCCAGTAGAATACACAAAGTTTGGGGCGTCAATTTGTTGGTCACGACGGGCCATCGAATTGGCGCCCTTTTTGTTTTCAGATAAATTCAAAAAGGGCACTGAATGTCAGGAGGTAGTAAATGAACCGAGAACAGTTTTTTCAGGAGCTTCG
>CALXIU010000075.1 GCA_944388415.1 uncultured Ruthenibacterium sp.
GTCGCACCGGTATGTTTCACAAAAATACCACCAAATAAGTAGAGTTTGCCCTTCTCTCTGCATCGCCAGCGTCCGCGCGGTGAAAAAGGCCCGCCGCACCTGCCTTTCGCGGGTGCGGCGGGAAGCCTTGTTTCCTGCTTGTAAAAGCGCTCAGGCGTTTTCCCTGTAGCGCTTGTTCGGCGCGCCGTGCTGGACCTCGGCGGCTTCGCCGTCGATGGTCTTTTCCGTCACGGTGACCTTGGAGATGGTGGGGTCGCTCGGGATCTCGTACATCACGGGGATCAGCGCGCGCTCCATCACGCTGCGCAGGCCGCGCGCGCCGCTCTTGAGCGCGATGGCCTTTTTGGCCACCTCGTGCAGCGCGCCGTCCGTGATGGAAAGCTCGACATTGTCCATCTTCATCATGGCCTCGTACTGGCGCACAAGGCTGTTCTTCGGCTCGCGCAAAACGCGCACCAGCGCGTCCTCATCCAGCGGGTCAAGCACCGTCACCACGGGGATGCGGCCCACCAGCTCCGGGATGAGGCCGAAGTGCACAAGGTCGTGCGGCTCCACAAGGCGCAAGAGGTTCTGCTTTTGCTCCTGCTCGCTCTGCTTGAGCGTGCTGCCAAAACCCAGCGACGAGCGGTCGGTACGCTTTTGAATCTGCTTTTCCAGCCCGTCGAACGCGCCGCCGCAGATGAACAGGATGTTCTTCGTGTTGATCTGGATGAACTCCTGCTGCGGATGCTTGCGCCCGCCCTGCGGGGGGACGTTGCTCACCGTGCCCTCGAGGATCTTCAAAAGCGCCTGCTGGACGCCCTCGCCGCCGACGTCGCGCGTGATGGACGGGTTTTCGCTCTTGCGGGTGATCTTGTCGATCTCGTCGATGTAGATGATGCCCTTCTCGGCGCGCTCGATGTCGAAGTCGGCCGCCTGGATCAGCTTGAGCAGGATATTCTCGACGTCCTCGCCGACGTAGCCCGCCTCGGTGAGCGTCGTGGCGTCCGCAATGGCAAACGGGACGTTCAGCATCCGCGCGAGCGTCTGCGCGAGCAGCGTCTTTCCGACGCCGGACGGGCCGAGCAGCAGCACGTTGCTCTTTTGCAGCTCGACGTCGTCGTGCGCACCGGAGAGGATGCGCTTGTAGTGGTTGTACACCGACACGGCGAGGACGGTCTTTGCCTCGTCCTGGCCGATGACGTACTGGTCGAGGCCGGCCTTGATCTCGGCGGGCGTCAGGATGTTGACCTCCTGCACAGCGGGGCGCGGGCGCGCCTGTCCGCGGCGGCGAGGCGACACGGGCACCGGGGGCTTGTCACCGTCATCCAGCAGCGAGTGGCACAGCTCGATGCACTCGTTGCAGATGTTGACGCCCGGTCCGATGATCATGCGCTCGACCTCGTCCTGATGCTTGCCGCAGAAGTTGCAGATCAGGTCTTTTTCTTTTTTCTGATTGGCCATGGAATCTCCTTTTACCGCGTGGTGATCACGGAATCGATCAGGCCGTAGGCGGCGGCCTCCTGCGCGGTCATGAAATTGTCGCGCTCCGTGTCGCGCTCGATCGTCTCAATGCTCTGGCCGGTGCGCTCCGCAAGGATGCGGTTCAGCTTCGTGCGGGTGCGCACGAGATGGTCGGCGTGGATCTTGATGTCCGTCGCCTGGCCGCTGAGTCCGCCGCCGATGAGCGGCTGGTGGATCATGATCTCACTGTTGGGCAGCGCGAGGCGCTTGCCCGGCGCGCCCGCCGCCAGCAGGAACGCGCCCATCGAGGCGGCGAGGCCGAAGCAGATCGTGGAGACGTCGCACTTGATATACTGCATCGTGTCATAGATGGCGAAGCCCGCCGTGATGGAGCCGCCGGGGCTGTTGATATACAGGCTGATGTCCTTCTCGGGGTCCTGCCCTTCCAGATACAGCAGCTGCGCCACGACAAGGCTCGCCGTCGCGTCATTCACCTCGTCCGACAGCATGACGATGCGGTCGTTGAGAAGGCGCGAGAAGATGTCGTACGAGCGCTCGCCCCGGGCGGTCTGCTCGACTACATAGGGAACCAGACTCATGTTTTGTCCTCCTTTGGGATGTTCAACAACAGCCGATACACGCCCGCACGGGGCGCATATCGGCCGGTTGTGTCGAATTATTTCGTTTCGGTGGTGATGTTGGCGCTGGCCTTGATCAGGTCGATGGCCTTATTGACAGCCAGGTCGCGGCGCACTTCCTGCTCGGGAACGATCGCGCGGACCTTGTCGTCCTCCATGTGGTACATGTCGGCGATGCGCTTGACTTCGCCCTCGAAGTCCTCGTCAGACGCGACGATGCCCTCGGCGTCGGCGACAGCCTCGAGCGCAAGGCGGATCTTCACCTGCTTCTCGGCCTGCTCGCGGAAGCCCTCGCGGAACTTCGCCTCGTCGCCGCCCGTGTACTTGATGTAGTCCTCAAGGCGCAGGCCCTGCTGCTGCAGGCGGTACTCAAAGTCGCGGACCATCTCGCTGACGCGGCTCTCGATCATCACGTCGGGGATGTCGGCCTCGAGCGTCTCGAGGACCTTGTCGACCAGCGCGTTCTCGACGTCGACGTCAGCCTGCTTCTCGTTCGACTCCTCCATGTTCTTGCGGATGCTGGCGCGCAGCTCGTCGATGGTGTCGTGCTCGGAGACGTCCTTCGCGAAGTCGTCGTCCGCGACGGGCAGCTCCTTATACTTGACCTCGTTCAGCTTGACCTTGAACACGGCGGGCTTGCCGGCAAGCTCCTCAGCCTGATACTGCTCGGGGAACGTGACGTTGACGTCGAACTCCTCGCCGGCGGTGTGGCCGACGATCTGATCCTCAAAGCCCGGGATAAACTGGCCGGAGCCGAGCGTCAGGGAGAAGTGCTCGCCCTTGCCGCCCTCGAACGCGACGCCGTCGAGGAAGCCCTCGAAGTCGATATCGGTGATGTCGCCGTTCTCCGCGGCGCCCTCGCGGGTCAGGATGCGGGCGTTGCTCTCGCGCATGAGGTCGATCTCAGCGTCCACGGCGCTGTCTTCCACAGTTTTGCCCGTTTTGACAGCCTCTAAACCCTTGTCTTGGCCGATTTTCTCTTCCGGCTTGACGGTGCCG
>CALXIU010000076.1 GCA_944388415.1 uncultured Ruthenibacterium sp.
CTTCTGACCGAGGCTGTCGTCCACGCCGAACACGCGCACCGTGCCGCCCGCGTACGCGACGGCGTAGTTGTTCTCGCACGAGCTGTACGCCACGGCCTGTTCCTCGATCTGCACGCGGCCGTCGCCGTGCGCGATGAGCAGACGCTGCGGCGCGTCCTGCAAAAACGCGGCCGAGCCGCTGCCCAGCGCGAAGCGGTGCGCCGTGGCGAGCGCGAGCCGCTTCGCGCGCAGCGCCGCCACCCGCACGGCCTGCACGGCCGATTGCCAGCGCGCGCGGCTCTTTCCGCCCGCGAACAGGCGCACATACGCGTTTTGAAACCCGCACGCCGGGCAGTCGAGCTCCGGCAGCGCGGCGTCCGCCCTCGGTCTGCCGCACACCGGGCAGACGAGTTGTTGTTCAGCACTCATTCGTGACCCTCCTGTTCCTTCTCTTCGGGCAGCGCCTCCGCCTCGGGCTGCGTCTCCGCCTCGGGCTGCGCCTCCGCCTCGGCGTGCGTCTCCGTCTCGGGCAGCGCCTCCGCCGCCGGCTGTTCCGACTCCACGGCGTACTCCCAGACGTACCGGATGGGCAGCACGTAGTTCATCTCCTCCATCAGGTGTTCATCGCCGGACATCTGCGAGCCGCAGAGGATGCCGAGGATCGCGCCGTCCTTCTTCGCGAAGACCGGGCCGCCCGAGCAGCCGCGCTTGGCCTCCATGTTCGTGTTGACGCGGTCGAGGCCGTCCTTCACCTGTACGGACGAGATGAAGCCCTGGAAGAGGCTCGGCTGCAATTCGTTCAGGTCGTCGGCCAGCTTTCCGGCGAACGGGAAGCCCCAGTGATAGATGGCCTCGCCCGTCTGCGGCTTGACGGACAGCGGCCGCATCGGCAGCGTCGGGTAATCGCCCGGCGCGATCTTGATGACGGCGGCGTCCAGATCCGCGTCGGCCCAGACGACGTCCGCCTCCTCCCACACGGTGCGCACGCCGTCGCCGCCGGGCAGTTTCAGCCGCACGTTGATGCGCTCGGCCCCGTTGATGACGTGGTGGCACGTCAGGATGTGGCCCTCCTTCGTCAGGATCGAGCCGGTGCCGCTGCCGATCGCGTTCTTCGACCGCGCGCGGATCAGCGCCAGCGCGTGCGTCTGCGTCAGGAACTGTTCCTCATAGCGGAACTCCTTCACGGGCTGCGCCAGCTCCGCGCGCGGGATGCTCAGTTCTCCGGCCGCGCGCGGGGCGGGCGCGGGCTTCTGCTTGCCGGGCGCGGGCGCGGCCGGCTTCCCCGGCTGCGCGCCGGGCAGGTAGCGGCGATAGCTCTCGGGCAGGTGGCGCAGCGCGTAGAAGCGCTGTTTTTCGCCGTCCTCGCCCCGCACGATCATCGGGTCGCGGCCCCACTGCTTGCGCAGCGCCTTCTCGAGGTTCTCCGCCTCGCGGCCGTTGGCCCAGCCTTTGATGCGCGCCGCGATCATGTTCGCGAACATCGGCTCCACCACCTCGCGCAGATCGTCCGCGATGGCGAACTTCTTGCCGCGGCACTTCAGCTCGAAGATCTTCGCAAGCTCGGCGGCCGTGTAGTCCGCGATCAGGAAATCCTCGCCGAAGCGGCTGCGGAAGCCGGGGTTCGCGTTCAAAAACACGTCCATCTCGCGCGGGTAGCCCGCCGCGATCACGGCGAACTCGCCGTTGCGCGCGCTCATCTGTTCCAGCAGCGTCTCGATGGCTTCCTGACCGAAGCTGTCCTGTATATCGCCCGCGCGCCGGAGCGAGTACGCCTCGTCGATGAACAGCACGCCGCCAAGCGCGCGCTCGACGCACTTGCGCGTCTTCGGCGCGGTCTGGCCGGTGTATTCGGCCACAAGATCGGCGCGCGTCACCTTCACCGTGTGCCCGCGCGACAGCACGCCCAGTTCCTTGTACACCTTGCCGATCAGCTCCGCGATGGTCGTCTTGCCCGTGCCGGGGTTGCCGCGCAGCACCCAGTGCAGCGTCAGGTCCTCCAGCAGGTCCTCCATGCCCTCGGCGCGGCCCACTGTGCCCAGCGCCAGCAGCTCGCGCAGCTTCGTCTTGATCTCCTCGAAGCCGATGAGGCGGTCGATCTCCTCCAGCGCCGTCAGCTCGCGCGCTTTCGCGGCCTTGCGGCCCTTGAGATAGCGGCGCAGCGCCTCGGGGATGTGGCGCTCGGTCAGCACGCGGACGGGCGCGCCGTCCGCATCTGTGCCGAGCTCCTGATCGTCCGCCCACAGCGTCAGCATGTCGCGCAGCAGGTTTTCCGCCTCGCGCGCGTTGCCCCAGTCGCGCAGCTTGGATTCGCGCGCCTTCATGTTCGCGAAGAACGCGGGCAGCGCCTCGTCCAGCTCAGGCGCGCAGAGCGCCTTCTGCTCCGCGCACATCTGGCGGAAGATGCGCGCCAGCTCGTCGGGTGTGTAGTCCTCCAGCACGAACTTCTTCGCGCGGCTCGAAAGGCCGGAATTGGACTTCAAAAACTCCTCCATCTCGTTCGGGTACCCGGCCAGCACGACGGCGAACTCGCCGTTCATCGACTCCATCGCCTCCACCAGCTCGGCGATGGCCTCGTGGCCGTAGCCGCTGCCCTCCGCGCCCTCGCTCGCCACGAGCGAATACGCCTCGTCGATGAACAGCACGCCGCCCATCGCCTTCTCGATCGCCCGGCGCGTCCGGTCGGTCGTCCAGCCCTGGTATTGGCCCACGAGATCGGCGCGCGTCACCTTGTGGGTGTGGCCCTTCGGCAGGATGCCGCACTCGCGGTACACCTGACCGATCAGCTTCGCGATCTTTGTCTTACCCGTGCCGGGGCCGCCCTCCAGCACCCAGTGCAGGCGCTCGGGCATCCCGGAGATGGCAAACTCGTTCTCGCGGTTGTACTTCGCGTTTTTGATCAGCCGGCGCAGCTCCTCCTTGATCTTCCCGTAGCCGACGAGGCTCTCGATCTTCTCGGCTGCCGGGCGCGTGTCGGGCTTCGGCAGCGGAACCTTCGTCAGCCGCACGAGGTCCTCCGGGATGTCCCTGCCCGTCAGCTGCTTTTTCAGCTCGCGCGGGAAATCCTCGCCGTACTCGTCGACAAGGCGGCGCGTCTGCGCGTCCAGCGACGCGGGCAAAAACGTGTTCACCACGTACCGCGCGTTGCCGAAGTCGCGGCGCTTCCCGTGCAGCTCGACGTAGCGCGTCAGCGCGCGCAGCGACAGCTCGCGGTAGTCGTCGTCCGCCTCGATGCCGCGCGCGCTCAGCGCCTCCAGCAGGATGCTGTGCAGCTGCGCGCCGGTGTAGTTTTCAAAGTAGATCGTCTCGGCAAAGCGGCTTTTGAAGCCGGGATTGTACTCGAGCAGGTTCTCCATGTCGTCCTCGTAGCCCGCGAAGATGACGCAGATGTTCGCCGCGTTGTCCGACAGGAACGGCACCATCGCGTCGAGGATGGCGCGGCCGCGGCCCGTCGTGTCCGTGTGCAGCTGATACGCCTCGTCGATGAACAGCACACCGTCCATCGCCTCGCGCGCCACCGCGGAGAAGTCGCCGTGCGCCTCCTCGCCGAACACCCTGCTCATCAGCTCCGTCGCCGTGTACTCCTTCATATGGCCGCGCCGCAGCAGGCCGAGGCTGCGCAGGATGTGTCCCATGTAGCGCGCCACGGTCGTCTTGCCCGTGCCGGGGTTGCCCGCGAAGATGTAGTGGCCCGGCACCGTCATGTCGCCCGCGAGCATCCGCAGGCGCAGCCGCTCGATCTGCCGCTTGACGCCGTCGAGGCCGGTCATCGCGTTCAGGCGTCGCAGCGCCTCCCCGCGCTGCTCGGCCACGGGCCGCAGATGGCCCGCCAGCTCCTCCGGAATGTGGCGCTTTTCCAGAACGCGCACCGCGCGCCCGTCCGCGTCTGTCCGCGTCCCGGCCGTCTTGTCGCGTTTGTAGTTTTTCTCCATGTCGTCGATCAGCTTTACGGCCTCGCGCGCGTTGCCCCAGTCCTCCCCCGCGAGGTTCACCCAGTTCTCGCAGAAGTCCGGCAGTGCGGCGCGCAGCTCGTCCGAAAATGCGAAGCCCGCGCGCGCGGCGTGGAACTCGAGGATGCGGCGCATCTCGTCGGGCGTGTAGTCGTCGATGTGCAGGCGGCGGCAGCGGCTCTCGAGGCCGGGGTTGGACTGCGCGAACGTTTCCATCTCGCGCTCGTACCCGGCGAAGATGACGATGAACTTGCCCTTGTATTGGTCCATCAGCTTGACGAGCGTGTCGATGGCCTCCTGACCGAAGTCTCCGCCCGTGTTGCGCTGGCGCTTGAGCGTGTATGCCTCGTCGATGAACAGCACGCCGCCCATCGCCTCCTCGACGCGCCGCGCCGTCCACAGCGCCGTCTCGCCGACATGGTTGCTGACCAGCTCCGAGCGGTTTGTCTCCCGCACATGGCCGGACTCGAGATAGCCCATCTCGTAGAACAGCTGCCCGAGCAGCTTCGCCGCGGTCGTCTTGCCGGTGCCGGGGTTGCCCGTCAGGATGAAGTGGATCAGCTCATCGCGGCGCTCAGGGCGCGGCAGGTCCGGCTGCAACCGCGACGCGGTCAGGTACGTCAGCGCGCGGCCGGGGTCGGGCGCGCCGACGTCGAACTTCGCCAGCTCCTTTTTCAGCGCGTCCATGCCGATCAGCCGCTCCAGCTGCACGCGGGCGGGGACGGGCTTTTCCACGCCCAGCAAGGGGTAGCAGCCGTCGGGCGTCAGCTCCTTGTCCGTGCCGAACGCGCGCAGGCGCTGATAGACCTCCTTGATGCGCACGCCCTTTTTGCCCGACGCCATCGCCTGGCGCAGCGCCGCGGCCACGTCCGTCAGCTGAGACGGGCGCACCCGCAGGCCGTAGCGCACGCGGAAATACATCAGCATGTTGCGCAGCTCGGCGAGGTTCGGGCACTCGATCGTCACGGTGTTCGCGTCGCGCCCGCGCTCGTCGTGCTCGGCGGCGGCGTAGATGTTCGCCAGCGCGTCGTCGGTGTAGATGAACACCAGCAGGTTCTCGTTGTCGCTGCCCATGCGCTCGTAGCCCGCCGTCAGCGCGTGCATCGGGTCGTCGCCGAACTCGCGCAGGAACGAGCCGGCGTCGTTGATGACGACGGCGGTCTTGATGAGAGGGTCGAACATGTACGCGTCGATCTGGCGCTTGATGAACGTGTTGTCCACCATGCCGAGATCCATCCGCGCGCCGGTGCGGCGGATGCCGACGTTCGACCGCTCGCCCGGGACCCACCGGGAGTCAGGCTCCGCGGGCGGCGCCTCGGCGGGCCCCTCGGGCGCGTCCACGCCCGACTCGCGGCCCAGCTTGCCCATGCGCAGGCCGCCGCGCCGCCGCACCGGGCGCACGCCGACGGGCTGCGCCGCCGCGCAGCGCGCCTCGCCGTTTGTCCGCAGCAGCGCATACGACTCTTCGTCATAGCAGTACAGCTTGTAGTCCTTGTCATAGAACACGACGCGCTCGTACCCGCTGCGCTTGAGCTCCTGATGCGTCAGCTCCTCGATGTTCATCCGCAGCCCGCCGTCGGTGTAGAACTCGTCCGCCGTCAGGCCGTTGATGAAAAACAGGTGCTTCCATGCCCGCTCCGGGGTGAAGTAGTTGGCCGCCATGTGATTCCTTCCTCTCGTGTGAAAATCGGGTCAGTCTCCCTGCGATCCCTCGCCGTCCGCGGGGGCGCAGCCATCCATGAAGGGGCGGCAGCAGTGAATCGCAAGGGCAGGGTACTTATTCAGAAATTCGTCC
>CALXIU010000077.1 GCA_944388415.1 uncultured Ruthenibacterium sp.
TTAGAGAAAAATATTTCTCCAGTTAGGCAATTTGAAAGCCTCACCGGACGGGGTATCCGCGGCACGGTAGGCAGCACCCTCTACTACGCCGGCAACCGCCGTCTGCTGACCGAACAAGGTATCAGTGCCACTCCACACACAGGAACAACAGTGTCAGCACCGCAAGGCACAGGTACGGCATCACCTCGTTCACACGCTTCGCGTCTGACGGACGCCACGCCCAGCACAGCGCGTAGACGAGCGCGAGCAGTGTCAGGAAGAGCGACGGCGAGCCGAAAAACGGCAGCTGCGCCGCAAAAAGGCGGTCGGCAATCAGGCTGTTGAAAAAGCCCGCGTCGCCGTTTCGCCCGGCAAAGAGCAGCGCGCCCGGCACATACAGCCACAGGCAGAGAACGCCGTAACCCGCGAGGCGCACAAGGTGCTTTTCCCGCAGCAGCAGCAGCGGGATGGCAAGGAAGACCGCGAACATCTTGAACACGACGGCCGCGCCCATCACAAGCGCGAACGCGGGCATTTTATCGTCGAGATACAGCGCAAGCGCCCACAGGAGAAAGGCAAGGCAGACGCTGTCATACTGCCCCATCGCGAGCACCGTAAAAAACGAGATCGGGCACAGCCAGAAACAGTACGGCATCCAGGGCGTCCAGCGTTCGCCGATGTCCAGTTTGCGTGCGATGCCGCGCAGCAAAAAGCCGCATGCGACCCATGCACCGACGCCGACGAGCTTCGTCCAGAGCACGAAGACGAAATCGCTCACCGCGACGAATTGGGAGAGCAGATAGAGCGGCAGATCCCACACCGCACACAGGAGATAGAATACAATGTGATAGTGCGCGGCGTTTGTATAACCATAGATCGCGCGGCCGTCCATCGTGTCCTGATAAAATTCAAAAAAGCGGCCCGAGAACACGTCGTCGAGCAAAATGTGGGTGTGGCGCGCCGTCTCCTGAATGTCGGGATGATTCCACAGGAAAAACGCCGCGGCAGCGAACACGCACAAAAGCACGGCGCTTGCGAGACGAGATGACGGGCGAACCGATTTTGCCTTGACCTTGTCCATAGCTGCCTCCCGCACATCAAATTGGATCAAATATGTAAAATATTATAGCATGACGCGCGGCGGCGTACAAGTGCAGCATCCGGGCGCAAAAACTTTCACACAGGCCCTTGCATTCACGGCAAAATCATGTAAAGTATAAGGTGAGAGAATTTGTAACATTTTGCAGAGGAGATGTAGCGATGCGTCATTTGCTTGACCCGTTCGATTTTTCCGTGGAAGAACTGGACAACCTGCTGCGGCTGGGCCGTGATATCGCCGCCGACCAGCGCCCGTACGCCCATGTCTGCGACGGAAAAATTCTCGCCACATTGTTTTATGAGCCTTCCACCCGCACGCGGCTTTCGTTCACGTCCGCGATGATGCACCTCGGCGGCAGCGTACTGGGATTTTCCAGCGCGAACGCATCCAGCGCATCGAAGGGCGAATCTGTCGCCGACACCATCCGCGTCGTCTCCGGGTACGCGGACATCGCGGCGATGCGTCATCCGTTCGAGGGCGCGCCGATGCGTGCGGCCATGTTCAGCGGCATTCCCGTCATCAACGCGGGCGACGGCGGTCACCAGCACCCGACCCAGACTCTGACCGACCTTCTGACGATCCTGTCGCGCTGCGGGCGCATCGACCATCTGCGCGTGGGCTTCTGCGGCGACCTGAAATACGGCCGCACCGTTCACTCACTGATGCACGCGCTCTCGCGCTATGAGGGCATCGAGTTCGTGCTCATCAGCCCGGAGGAGCTGCGCGTGCCGCGCCACCTGATCGACAGCGTTGTCACGCCGAACCACATCCCCTGCTCTGAGGTGACGAGCCTCGAGGACGCGATGCCCGATCTTGATGTGCTGTATATGACGCGCATCCAGCGCGAGCGCTTCGCGGACAAGCTCGAGTATGAGCGGCTGAAAAACAGCTATATCCTCGACGCCGAGAAAATGAAGCTCGGCAAGGACAGCCTGGCCGTCCTCCATCCCCTGCCCCGCGTCAATGAGATCACGCTGGACGTGGACAACGATCCCCGCGCCGCGTACTTCGAGCAGGCGCAGAACGGCGTCTACATGCGCATGGCGCTGATCATGACGCTGCTGGGCCTCGCGCCCACCGGCCCGCTCGCCGATAAGCCGTTGCCGTTCCTGCAGGGCGCGGTGGAAATTCCGGACGAGCCGTGCCAGTTCCGCAGCTGCATCACGCGCTCCGAGGAGGGACTTGTGCCTCTCTATGTGCGCGACGCAGCGGGCGAACTGCGCTGCGCCTATTGCGAGCACCGCAAGAAGTGACCTTCGCGCATTGACCCGTATCTTTCTTCAGCCCGTTTTCACGCGGCGTCCCGCCTCAGGAGCACCCCGGGCGGGGCGCCGCAAAAAAATTTGAATTTTTTTGAAAAAAGGTGTTGACATTCGGCCGTGCGTTTGATATTATAATAAAGCGCCAAGACGAACGGCACACAACAGAACATGGGGGTATAGCTCAGCTGGGAGCCCAAGTCAGCCAGTTTCGCACCCCTCTCAATTTCATACCGACACTTAGCCGATCTTACCTTATTTGGAAATATCTGGGGGTATAGCTCAGCTGGGAGAGCGCTTGAATGGCATTCAAGAGGTCAGCGGTTCGATCCCGCTTATCTCCACCATCGAAGGCAAAGTGCCGGAAAAGAAGTCTGAAAAGTTCAACTTTTCGGACTTCTTCTTTTTTGAATTTGTTCATGCCAGCGCTCTTCGATCTGAAAAAGTTTCCATTTGATAAGCGATCAGATCCACGCGGAAATCAATATGCAGCCGATAACCTCGGTAGACGTCAATCCGGCGGATCAGGTTTGCAATTACCATCTTCTTTACGGACATGGATGATGTTTCAAATAGTTCTGCCCATGAGA
>CALXIU010000078.1 GCA_944388415.1 uncultured Ruthenibacterium sp.
AGCATCATCACCAGATTGTCCTGTGCGGCCGTGCGGAAATCCACCGCGCCGCATGAGAGCAGATGATCGAGCATGGCAAGCTTCGTATCGGCGTCGACCGCGCTGTTGTTCTTCGCAAAATCATACAGGCAGCGAAGCTCTTCCAGACGCTTTTCTTCGGCGTAAATACCGCTGAGCCAGTGCACCGCTTCGACAGAACCCAGCGCAAGCGCAAGCAGGAACGAGCGCTCTGCCTGCGCATTCCGGTTGTCCAGCATCGCGGCAAGCCGGATGCCGGCTGTCAGAGAGCTGAGTTCGTCGCCGGCATCCGGAAGATCCGCCATTTTCTCGCGGATCGATGAGGCAAAAGCAGCCTCCTCCTCGCCCTGAGCTTCCATCTTCTGAAGGATCTTTTCAATTTGTTCAGTCTCGCCGAGTATGACCGCGCGCTCAAGTTCATCCGGCTCGGGGTACGCGGCATGGAGCGCACCGCAGACATAACGCCCCTCCAGGACGTCCTGCAAAAGCTGCATCCCTGTATGGTACTCCTGCTGCGCGGCCGGCGTGACAGCGACCATTTCGCCGTTCACGACAAAAGTATTCTCCGCGCAGTCCAGCAAACGCTCGATCGATGCGATCTGATTGAGGAAATCAAACGCGGCAGGGTTGTCCTCTGCCTCATAGCAGAATCGCTCCATGACGACTCTCGGCCGAAGCTTCGTCCCGAAGTGTCTGTCGACGATCTCGGCGGCGCTGCCGAGTTTCTCCGTGAAGATCTCCTCCGGCTGCGCCAGCATTTGGACCGCCTGATATGGCGCGAGCATCTGCCGGAGGGCGGACACTGCGTTTTCATCCGCGCCGTCAGCGCAGCGCTCCCGCCAGGCGTCCATCTCCGCGGGCTTGCCCGGCGCATCGCTCTCGATCAATTGGTTTTCGAGCAGGAACGCCCAGGTATCTGCCGACAGCTTTTCAAACAGCTGCCCCGCCTCTTCGAGCTGTGCGACAATGGAACTGCGGCTGTCGAGTCTGGCGCGCACAAGCGGAAGCGTCAGGCTGGAGACCTCTATGTCCATCCACGCGCTTCCGGCCGCCTGACAAAGCTCGCGCCAGCCGTTGTCGTAGCGCTGCAGCTGTTCGAGCGCGCGCGCCGGAAACGGCGTTCCCTCTTCGAGCGCGCGCGCCATCTCGCTGAGCAGCGGCGGCAGAACAGGCTGGAGTTCCGAAAGCTCGTCAAGCTGCATCTGGACGCGGTCATACGCCGTCCGCATGTTCTCCTGATCCGCCGACGGGATCCCGAAGCTCGTGCACAGCCAGCGGCCCCAACCGTTTTCATCGTTGATGCCGGGGACGGCAAACCCGCCGACGCGCCAATACTGTTTCGCGCCATTCGCTGCGTTGCGGACGAGGACACAATAAACAGGCCGGTCGCTCTCCAGTTTCATCGGAAAGGCCAGCTTCGGGTCATCTCCGGCGCAGTCGTCCAGAAAGTCGTTGCGAAGTCCCAGAATGTACTCGCCGACAGCCCGGATGCATTCCGCGCGAATGGTCTCCGGCTTCAGAAGCGCGTTTCCCGTGAGCTCGCGCAGCGATGCGGTCAGCGGCACATTGATGAGAATGTACACAAATCGGAAGACAAATTTCTGCATTTCGCGGATCAGGTCCCGCTCAGAGCTGGCCTGCGGGGCGCGGATCGCGGCGGCGTTGTTGTACAGCTCGTGGCTGAACTGCGGGAACATGCGCTCCAGAAAGTTCGGGAACGACTCGCCCTGCTGTGCGAGCGAGCGCCAGTTCGGGATCCACTCCGTCAGAGAGGCGCAAAAACAATACCCCTGTTCCGCGATCTTCCGGCGGATGAATTCCTCCGCCGCGGTCTTCCAATCAGGCGTCTTCTCCGCCGTTTTGAATACGACGATGTAATCGGCCTTGACCGGATCCTGCTTTGTTTCAAATTCAGGAAACACGCGCGCGACCCAATCGTACAGCTTTTCGTCCGGCTCGCGCATCGTTTTCCAGTCCAGCTGCAGCTCATCTTTCATGAACTTCGGGATCTTATTGCAGAAGCACTGGCCGCTGTCTTCGATCCGCCCGCGGATAAAATCGCTGATCAGTTTGCGCTCCACAGCACTCATGGAAAGTTCGTTCGGCATTTCAATCCTCACCCACCATTGAAATTGAATCGGATCTGCCCAAAACGCCCGGTTCTTGGTCATGCTACACGAAAGTGTCCCCTCTCGCCGAAG
Source organism: uncultured Ruthenibacterium sp. (assembly GCA_944388415.1). Taxonomy (GTDB): domain Bacteria; phylum Bacillota; class Clostridia; order Oscillospirales; family Ruminococcaceae; genus Ruthenibacterium. Next base: position 2,220 of record CALXIU010000078.1, read on the forward strand.
CGGTTTTAGCCAGACTGTGCATATAAATTCATTATACAGAGCAGCCGCCTTTTTTTCAATCACAGAATAACAGTTTCTTTTCCGCACAAGGCGAGGGCGCACTTCTCATTGACGCGGCGTGCTCGTTTCCTCTATAATAGATTGAGCAAATTTTCCGATTGGATATCCGCTTGATGAATGGAGGAACTGTCTTGAAGATACTTGTTCTGAACGCGAGCCCCGAGGGCAAACATTCCGCCACCGTGCACACCGCTCTCTACTTATAGGCTCTGCACCCGGAACACACCTTTACCTTTCTCCCGGTCGGGCAGAAGATCAAAGCCTGTGAAAAGGATTTTTCCTCTGTGCGCGCCGAACTGGAACGGGCGGAACTCATTTTGTTCTGCTATCCTGTCTACACCTTCATCGCGCCGTACCAGCTGCATCGCCTGATCGGGCTCATCAAGGCGGACGGCGTGGACCTGTCCGGCAAGTTCGCAAGCCAGATCACCACTTCAAAGCACTTCTACGACGTGACCGCTCACCGCTACGTGGAGGAAAACTGTTTTGATCTCGGCATGAAAGTGGTCCGGGGCCTGTCCGCCGACATGGAAGACCTTCTGACGGAACAGGGGCAGAAGGAAGCGCGCGACTTCTTCGATCAGCTGATGTTTTCGTGTGAACACGGCGTGTTCGCCGTCCCGCCTGTTCCCGCCCCGGCCCGGACAAACACCGTCTATCAGCCCTGTCTCCCCGCCGCCGGGAAGAAACCGGGGAAGAAGGTCGTTGTCGTAACGAACTGCGCCGGCGGCGACGAAAACCTCCAGAACATGATCGCCGACTTCCGCGCCGCGCTCCCGTACGAGAGCAGCGTGGTCGATCTGAGGGAATTTCCCTTCGCCGGCGGCTGTCTGGGCTGCTTCGGCTGCGCGATCACCGGCAAGTGCGTGTACAAAGACGGCTTCGACGAATTTCTGCGCAAGACGATCCAGACGGCGGACGGTTTTGTCTATGCCTTCACCATCTCCGATCACTACACGCATTCCAGCTTCAAATGTTTTGACGACCGCCAGTTCTGCAACGGCCACCGCACCGTCACGCACGGGACTCCTATCGCCTATCTCATCAGCGGCAATTACCGGTACGAGCCGAATCTGCGCATGATCGTGGAAGGCCGCGCGGAGGTCGGCGGCAACGATCTGTGCGGCGTCGCCACCGACGAGGGCGACACGGCCCGAGAACTGAAGGCGCTGGCGGACGGGCTTGCGCTTGCCATGGAGAAAAAGCTTACCCGTCCGGCGAATTTTTACGGTGTGGGCGGCATGAAAATTTTCCGGGACCTGATCTACATGATGCAGGGCCTGAT
>CALXIU010000079.1 GCA_944388415.1 uncultured Ruthenibacterium sp.
TTTGCTTGTTTGTGCAGTTGCCAGACCGCACTCCTATTATAGCAAAGGGAGTTTTTATTTCTTCATGATCGACATAAGTCTTCTTTGGAACCACTCGCCTAGCGAGTGGTTTTCGATGCACAAAAAAGCCGCGCCGGCAAAAGCCGGCGCGGCCGTAAGGGACATGACACCCGGTGTATATTCATGCAGAGATTCCCGTCATCCGATGCCGCGCAGGATCTTCTCCTTCATGAGACTGCTGGCCTTGAATCCCGGGACCGAGACAGGCGGAAGCTGGCTGACAGCTTTCGTCTTCGGATTGGTGTACGCCTTGGTTTTCCTCTCGCGCATTTCAAAGCGTCCGAACCCCGTGATCGTGACCTTTTCCCCTTCGGTGAGGCAATGGATGATCTCTTCGCAGAAGGCGTCGAGCACGCGCTCCACCTGCCCCCCCGGCATGTCGAGCTCTTTCGAGACCTTCACGATCAGTTGAGACCTTGTCAAATGCTATCCCCCCAATCGTCATGTTTTATTGAGCATTTGTTTAAATAAATAATACACGCACGATGGGCGATTTGACAAGGGGATAACGCATTTTTCAGTGATTTTTACGAATCAAAGGTACTATATTTCGGAAATATCGACGAGTTCTACATCCCGAATTGTCTTTTTGCTGCGCAGACATTTGATGAGTGCGTTTGCAGTGTCGATCGCGGTCAGGCACGGGATGGACAGTTCCACCGCCTTGCGGCGCATCCGCACGGAATCGAGCGACGGCATACGCCCCTTCGACGACGTGGAGACCACGTAATCCACCAGGCCGGACTCGAACAGATCCATGATGTTCGGGCGCGCCTCGCTGATCTTGCGCACCTCGTTGCACGCGATCATGTTCTTGCCGAGGTAGTAGGCGGTGCCGGACGTTCCGTACAGCTTATAGCCCATGTCCTTGAAGTTCCACGCGATGTCCTGCAGCTCCGCCTTGTCGGCGTCCTTGACCGTCAGGATGACGCACTTGCCCGGCGTCGGGTGGCGCATCTCGTACCCGGCCGCGACGAGGCCCTTCAAGAGCGCGTCCTCGAATTTGTGCGCGATACCCAGCACCTCGCCCGTGGACTTCATCTCCGGGCCGAGCTGCGTGTCGACGTCGTGCAGCTTCTCGAAGCTGAACACAGGCACCTTGACGGCGCAATAGTCGCCCGAAGGATACAGCCCCGTGCCGTAGCCCATGTCGATGAGCTTTTCGCCCAGCATGCAGCGCACGGCCAGCTCCACCATCGGCACACCCGTCACCTTGCTGATATACGGCACGGTGCGCGACGAACGCGGGTTCACCTCGATGATATACACCTGATCGTTGTAGACGACGAACTGGATGTTCATCAAGCCCACGACGTTCAGCGCCCGCGCGAGGCGGCCGGTGTAGTCGACGATCGTGCCCTTGATCTTCTGCTTGAGGTTCTGCGGCGGGTAGACGCTGATCGAGTCGCCCGAGTGGATGCCCGCGCGCTCGATGTGCTCCATCATGCCGGGGATGAGGAAGTCCTCGCCGTCGCAGATGGCGTCGACCTCGCACTCAGTGCCCATCAGGTACTTGTCCACGAGGACGGGGTTCTCGATCTCATGGCTCGTGATGATGGCCATGTACTCGCGCACGTCCGCCTCGTTGTAGGCGATGATCATGTTCTGCCCGCCCAGCACGTACGACGGGCGCAGCAGCACCGGATAGCCCAGCTGCGCGCCGGCGGCGAGCGCCTCCTCGCACGTGAAGACCGTCATGCCCTTCGGACGCGGGATGCCGCATTTCTCGAGCAGCTCGTCGAAGCGCTCGCGGTCCTCGGCCTCGTCGATGGAATCCGCGGACGTGCCGAGGATCTTCACGCCCATCTCGTCGAGGTGCTTCGTCAGCTTGATGGCCGTCTGGCCTCCGAACTGGACGACGCACGCCCACGGCTTCTCGGTGGCGATGATGTGCTCGACGCTCTCGGGCGTGAGCGGGTCGAAGTAGAGGCGGTCGCCGGTGTCGAAGTCGGTGGAGACCGTCTCGGGGTTGTTGTTGACGAGCACCGCCTCGCAGCCGTGCTTTTTGAGCACCCACGTGCAGTGCACGGAGCAGTAGTCGAACTCGATGCCCTGACCGATTCGGATGGGGCCGGAGCCGAAGACGAGCACCTTGCGCTTGTCGGACGGGTGCGCGGCAATGAACTCCTCGGCCTCGTTCTCCTCGTCGAACGCCGAGTAGAAATACGGCGTGCGCGCGGCGAACTCCGCGGCGCAGGTGTCGACCATTTTGTACGACGCAACGATCTTCTCCGGCACTTCCCTGCCCGAGAGGCGGCGGATGGTCTTGTCCATGAAGCCGCAGCGCTTGGCCTCGAGCAGAAGGTCATGCGTCAGCTCTTCGCCCGCGAGGCGCTTCTCGACCGACGCGATGTGCGCGAGCTTCGAGAGGAACCACGGGTCGATCTTCGTCTTTTCGTAGATCGTCTCAAACGGCACGCCGCGCTTGACGGCCTCGTAGACGACGAACGCGCGGTCGGAGTCGCAGACAGAGAGCTTCTCGACGACGGCCTCGTCCGCGAGCTCCGCGACGGCGGGCATCGTCATGCTGTCGAGGCCCAGCTCGACGCTCGTGACGGCCTTCATCAGCGCGTGCTCGAACGTGGGGGCGATGGCCATGACCTCGCCGGTGGCCATCATCTGCGTGCCGAGGGATTTCTTCGCGTAGACGAATTTGTCGAACGGCCACTTCGGGAACTTGACGACGACGTAGTCGAGCGCCGGCTCGAAGCACGCGCACGTCTGGCCCGTGACCTCGTTCGTGATCTCGTCGAGCGAGTAGCCGATGGCGATCTTCGTCGCGACCTTCGCGATGGGGTAGCCGGTGGCCTTGGACGCGAGCGCGGACGAGCGCGACACGCGCGGGTTGACCTCGATGACGGCGTACTCGAAGCTGTCAGGCTTGAGCGCGAACTGGCAGTTGCAGCCGCCCTCGATGCCCAGCTCCGTGATGATCTTGAGCGCGGAGGTACGCAGCATCTGATACTCTTTGTCCGAGAGCGTCTGGCTGGGCGCGACAACGATGGAGTCGCCGGTGTGGACGCCGACGGGGTCGAAGTTCTCCATGTTGCAGACGGTGATGACGTTGCCCTTGCCGTCGCGCATGACCTCGTATTCGATCTCCTTCCAGCCGGCGATGCACTTTTCGATGAGCACCTGATGGATGGGCGACAGGCGCAGGCCGTTCGTGCCAATCTCGCGCAGCTCCTCCTCGTCGGCGCAGATGCCGCCGCCGGTGCCGCCCATCGTGAACGCGGGGCGGACGATGACGGGGTAGCCGATCTCCTGGGCGAAGGCGAGCGCGTCGGGCAGGTTCTCGACGACCTTCGACGGGATGCACGGCTCGCCGAGCTTCTCCATCGTGTCCTTAAAGAGCTGGCGGTCCTCGGCGCGGTCGATCGTCTCGGGCCGCGCGCCCAAGAGGCGCACGCCGGCCTTCTCGAGGAAGCCGGAGCGCGCGAGCGCCATCGCGAGGTTGAGGCCGGTCTGGCCGCCGAGGTTCGGCAAAATGGAGTCGGGCTTTTCCTTTTCGATGACGCGCTCGAGCACCTCGGGCGTCATCGGCTCGACGTAGACGCGGTCGGCGATGTGCGTGTCCGTCATGATCGTGGCGGGGTTCGAGTTCACGAGCACGACCTCGATGCCCTCGGCCTTGAGCGCGCGGCACGCCTGCGTGCCGGAGTAGTCAAACTCGGCCGCCTGTCCGATGATGATGGGCCCCGAGCCGATGACGAGCACTTTTTTGATGGATGGATCTTTCGGCATCTTGTCAGGCTTCTCCTTTCCGCTTTGCCATCATGGCGATGAATTCGTCGAACAGGTACTCCGTGTCGCGCGGGCCGCCGCACGCCTCGGGGTGGAACTGGACGGTGAAGCAGTCGAAATTCTTGTACCGCAGGCCCTCGACGGTCTTGTCGTTGGCGTTGACGGCGCTGATGTCGGCGACGGACGCGTCGACGGAACCGCCGACGACGGCGTAGCCGTGGTTCTGGCTGGTGATATACGTGCGGCCGTGCGCGAGGTCGGTCACGGGATGGTTGACGCCGCGGTGGCCGTACTTGAGCTTCTCGGTCTGCGCGCCCTGCGCCAGCGCCATCAGCTGATGGCCGAGGCAGATGCCGAAGACGGGCAGACCCATGTCCGCGATCTCGCGCAGGTTTTTGATGATCTCCACGTTCTCGGCGGGATCGCCGGGGCCGTTCGACAGCATGATGCCGTCGAAGCCGAAGTCCTTGAGCAGGGCGGCCGTCGTGTCCGCCGGGACGACGGAGACGCGGCAGTCGCGCTTGACGAGGCAGCGCACGATGTTGCGCTTGCAGCCGAAGTCGAACAGCGCGACGCGGTACTTGCCGCCGTCGTTGAAGACCTCCGGGCAGCCCGTCGTGACGCTTTTGACGGCGTCGGTGACCGTGTACGAGCGGATGGATTCCATCAGCTTCTCGTCCGCGAGCGCGGCCTCGGCCGTCTCGTACTCGGTGGTGAGCGCGCCGTTCATGACGCCCGCCTCGCGCAGCACGCGCACAAGGCGGCGCGTGTCGATGCCCTCGAGGCCGATGATGTTCTGCTCCTTCAAGAAGGCGTCGAGCGTCTTTTTGCTGCGGAAGTTCGACGGCGTCTCGCACGCCTCGCGCACGATGTAGCCGAACGCCCAGATGCGGTCGGACTCAGCGTCCTCGCCGTTCACGCCGTAGTTGCCGACGAGCGGGTACGCCTGCGTGATGATCTGGCCGTAGTAGCTCGGGTCGGTGAGCGTCTCCTCATAGCCCACCATGCCCGTGTTGAACACGACCTCGCCGACGCGCGTTCCCTGCGCGCCGAAGTTCTTTCCCTCAAACACCATGCCGTTGGCAAGAACGAGCATTGCTTTCATATGATCCCTCTTTCCTTAGAATAGCCTCCCCTTGAGGGGAGGTGCCGAACGAAGTGAGGCGGAAGGGTGAACTGCACGGGCCTGCTCTTTTGCGCCGTGAACGCTTCGCAGGCGGGCGCAAAAGGTCAGCCTCTGCCGCCACCCCTTCGGGCCACCACATCTCCGCGCTAAGAGCCGCCGCTTGCGCGGCGGTTGCGCTCCGACACGCGCCTGCGGGCGCAGCCCTCAAAGCGGGCGGCAAGGCTTTACAGCGTCTGCTTCGCGGCTTCCTTCATCTTGCGGCTGCCCAGGTGTACGAGCGGCAGCTTGCCCTCGGCGCAGATGGGGCACTCGTCCGCCGGGTAGTTCGGCAGGTCGAGCTTCAAAGCGCTGGCGAGGATAGGGATGGGCGAGGGCGCGTCCGCCTTCGTGCGGTCGACGACGCACACGATGCCGAGGCACTCGCCGCCCGCGGCCTCGATGACCTTCTTCGTCTCGAGCGAGGAAATGCCCGTCGTGACGACGTCCTCGGCGATGACGCACTTCTCGCCCGGCTGGATGGCGAAGCGCTTGAGCGTCATCACGTTGTCGACGCGCTCGGTGAAGATGGCGCGCTTACCGGTCTGGCGCGCGAGCTCATACGCGTACACGATGCCGCCCATCGCCGGGCCGACGATGACGTCGACGTCCAGCTCTTTCAGCTTCTCGGCGACCGTGGCCATCACCGCGGCGCACTTGTCGGGGTACTGCTGCAAATACGCCATCTGGCAGTACGCGGAGGAATGACGCCCGGAGGACAGCAGGAAGTGCCCCTCCAAAAACGCGTCGCACGATTTCAGGATCTCCAGATTCGTCATAAGGCATTCTCCTTTATATCATATTCCTTGTTGGCTCCCCTTTGAGGGGAGCTGTCCCCGCAGGGGACTGAGGGGTGGCGGCAGGGCGTGGCCGTTTGCAGCTACCTGCGAAGCATTCCTCACAGCGCCGCGCCGCGGATCTCGTCGAGCGTCTTCACGCCGTGGGCGTCCATCCACGCGGCGATGCCGCGGGCGACGTCCTCGCAGGCGCGCGGGTTCGCGAAATTCGCCGTGCCGATCTGCACGGCCGCCGCGCCCGCCAGGATGAACTCGAGCGCGTCGCGCGCCGTGGCGATGCCGCCGAGGCCGACGACCGGCACGTTGACCGCCTTGCACACCTGATACACCATGCGCAGCGCGATGGGCCGGATGGCCGGGCCGGAGAGGCCCGCGAACACGTTGTCGAACACGGGGCGGCGCGTCTCGAGGTCGATGGCCATCGCCTGGAACGTGTTGACGAGGCTCAGGCCGTCCGCGCCCGCGTCTTCGCACGCGAGGGCCATCTCGGTGATGTTCTCGGCGTTCGGCGAGAGCTTGACGATGAGCGGCTTCGACGTGCACTTGCGCACACGCGAGACGACCTCGTGCGCGCTCGCGGCCTTGACGCCGTACGCGATGCCGCCCGCCTTGACGTTCGGGCACGAGATGTTCAGCTCGATGAAGTCGACGTCCGTCGCGTCGAGCAGCCGCGCGCCCTCCTCGTATGTCTCGATGGTGCTGCCGCCGAGGTTCGCCATCACGGCCGGGCCGAGCGCGCGCATTGCGGGCAGCTCGTGCTCGATGAAGTGGCGCACGCCGGGGTTCTGCAATCCGATGGAGTTGATGAGGCCGGACGGCGTCTCATAAAGGCGCACGCCGGTGTTGCCGGCCTTGCCCTCGAGCGTCAGGCCCTTGCCGGACACCGCGCCGACCCAGTTCATGTCGACGATGCCCGAGAACTCGCCGCCGAAGCCGTACGTTCCGGACGCGCCGATGACGGGGGTGCGCAGTTCCTTGCCGCACAGATCGACACGCAGATCAGCCATAGAACACACTCCCCTCGAACACCGGGCCGTCCTTGCAGACGCACACCGGCTCGCCCTTTTCAGTGCGGCACGTGCAGCCGAGGCACGCGCCGAGGCCGCAGGCCATTACGCCCTCCTTGCTGACGTAGCACTCGAGGCCGGCCGCAAGGCAGAGGCGGGCGGCGTTTTTCATCATGATCTCCGGGCCGCAGATATACGCAAGATCGTACTTTTCCGTGTCCAGCAGGTCGGTGACGAAGCCCTTTTTGCCGAAGCTGCCGGTGTCGGTGGCGACGTAGATGTTCGCGCAGTACGGCTCGAACGCGTCGACGCGGTACACCTCGTCGCGGAAGCCCGCGAGGAAGTCGACCCGCGCGGCGACGGGGTGCACCTCGCGCGCCAGCTGCAAGAGCGGCGCGACGCCGATGCCGCCGCCGATGATGGCGACGCGCTTGCCGCGCGCGGCCTCGACCGGGAAGCCGTTGCCCGCCGGGCCGGTGAGGCTGAGGCGGTCGCCGTGGCAAAGCGCCGCCAGCTTCTCCGTGCCCTTGCCCTTGACCTGATAGAGGAACGTCAGCACGCGCGTCTCCTTGTCCCAGCGGTGGACGCTGATGGGCCGCGACAGAAGCGGCGGCTCGTCCGCGCCCCACGCGCGCAGCATGTAGAACATGCCCGCCTTCGGCTCGGGCTGGCCCGCCGGCAGGTTCACGCGCATCTGCCGGATGCCCGTCGCCTCCTCCTCGTTGACGAGGACGAGCGCCTCACAGCTTTGCGCACGCATCGGCAATGGCTCCTTTCATGTTGACGCATTCGTTGTACGCGGCCTCGTCGAACGCCGTGCCCGGCTGCTTTTTGTACGCGAGCAGGATCGCGCGGCTCGAGTTGACGACGCCGCCGTTCGCGTCCGTGAGGTACTGCGCGATGTCCTCGGCCTTGCCGCCCTGCGCGCCGTAGCCCGGGATGAGGAAGAACGTGTTTTTGTAGCGCGCGCGGATCTCCGCCGCCTCTTCGATGTGCGTGCCGCCGATGACGAGGCCCACGGACGAGTAGCCGTGCTCGCCCATGTAGGCGCTGCCAAGCTGCGTGATCTTGTCGCCCACGAGGTCGTACACATGGCGGCCGTCGGCCAGCTTCTCGTATTCAAAATCCTTCGCGCCGCCGTTCGACGTGCGGCACAAGACGAACACGCCCTTGCCCGCCTTCTCCATATACGGCGTGTACGGCGTGATGGAGTCAAGCCCCATGTACGGCGCCAGCGTGATGAGGTCGGCCTCGAAGTCGCCCTCGAAGTGCGCCTTCGCGTACAGCTCGGCCGTCTTCGCGATGTCACCGCGCTTGATGTCAGCAATTACGATCTGTTGATTCTCATGCAGGTAATCCAGAGTGGATTTATACGCGCGCATCCCGTCGAGGCCGAGGGATTCATAGTACGCGATCTGCACCTTGTAGCAGCCCGCGACGTCCTTCGTGGCGTCGATGAGCGCCTTGTTGAAGCGCACGATGTTCTCGCCCGCGGTGAGAGCCGGGTCGGCAAAGCCCTCGGGGAGATAGGAAAAGTCGGTGTCGAGGCCCACGCAGACGTGGCCCTTTTCCGCCACCGATTCGTACAGTCTGTCCATTTGCAGCATCATGTTTTCCTCCTTCAAATGCGGCTGTCGCGGTATGTGAAGCGCCCGGCCTTGATGGTGGCCAGCACGCGCCCGGTCAGTTCCATCCCGCCATACGGGGTGTTGTGGCTCTTTCCGGCGAAGCCGTCGGGGTCGACGGTGTAGGTCTCTTCGGTGTCGACGAGGACGGCGTCGCCGTCGTACCCGGCTTCGAACAAGCCCTTCTTCACGCCGAGCACCTCGGCGGGGGTGCGGCTCATCATGCGGCTCAGCGTCTCGAGCTTCATGCCGTGTTCGCGGCACAGCTTCGTGTAGCAGACGGAGAACGCCGTCTCCAGCCCGACGCAGCCGGGCGCGCCGTTCGCCTTGTCCTCGGGCGAGTGCGGCGCGTGGTCGGTGGCGATGGCGTCGACTTTATCTTCGAGCATCGCTTGGATGAGCTCATCCACGTCCTCTTCCTCGCGGATGGGCGGGTTGACGCGGAACTCGTTGTGGCAAAACCAGATGTGGTGCGGCGTGACCTCGAACGTGACGTTCAAGCCGCGGCGCTTTGCCTCGAGGATGTCCCACAGCGCTTCCTTCGTGCTGACGTGGCACATGTGGAGCCGCGCGCCCGTGGACCGCGCGAGGTAGAGATTGCGCGACGTCTCGAGGTTTTCCGCGAGGCGGTAGTCGATGGCGGAGAGGTCCATGTCCTCGGCGTGGCTCATGACCGTCAGCCCCATGTGGGCGGCGGTGCACATCGCGTCGAACATGACCTTCGAGCTGCGCACGCCCTTGCCGTCCTCGCTGATGAAGCGGATGTTTTTGGGCAGCGCCTTGAGGTGCGACGTGGTGGCGCCGTCGAAGTCCTTCGTGATGGAGACGCACTGGTTGACGTCGCAAAGCCCGATGCGCTTTGCCTCGTCCATCACGCTCTGGGCGATGGCGGCCGACGAGCAGACGGGCTTTGTGTTCGGCATGCAGTTGACCATCGTGTACCCGCCGCGCGCCGCCGCGCGCGAGCCTGTCTCGACCGTCTCCTTGTACTCAAAGCCGGGCGTGCGGAAGTGGGTGTGCAGGTCGATGAACGCGGGCATCAGCGTCTTGCCCTGCGCGTCGAGCGTCTCCTCGCCCGCGCGGGGGGCAAGCGATTCGCCAAATTCCGTGAAAACGCCGTTTTCGATGCGCGCGCAGCCGCGCCGCGTGCCGGTTGCGTCCGTGAGGACGGCATTGCAGATCAGCATGAGAGTTTCGGCTCCTTTCCTGTCCGGGCAAAAAAAAACTTTTCCCGAAAAATGGGAAAAGTCAAGAGCAAATGCGGCGGCACGGGAACAAAGCCATGCAGTCCATGCTGCCGGGGTTGACGATTCGCTCCATGATGCCGTTTCCGCCTTTCGGATTTCCTTCAAGACATTGTACCATTGAAAGGGGGTGCTTGTCAACGAAGCCGCGCAGAAAAATTGCGCGCGAGCGCAAACGCCAGCGCCAGAGCGCACGCACCCGTGAGCGCGCCGGAAAAATCGAGCAGCGCGTCCGCCGCCTGCGCCGAGCGGCCCGGCGAAAACAGCTGGAGAAATTCGTCCGCCGCGGCGCAGAGGGCGCAAAACGGCAGTTCCCACCACAGGCGCGGCGCGCTTCGCGACGTGCGGCGCGCGCCGCCTGTGCAAAAGCCCAGCGCCGCGAACTCGGAGAAGTGCGCGGCCTTGCGCACAAAGTCTTCGGTGACGCCCGGCGCGCCGAGCACGGCGAGGAGCGCGTTCACCCACGCGGTGACGCCGCCGCTGACGGCGGACGACGCGGGGGCCGCCGTCAGCGAGTTGCCCCAGATGAACGCGAGCACGAGCGCCGCCCCGGCGCAGAAGAGCCGGAAGGCGGCGCGGCGGCGCGCGGTCACCGCAGCGCCTCCCGCACTTCCAGCACGGTGCGCGCGGCCAGCTGCGCGGCCTCGCGGCAGTCCCGCGCGCCGGCAAACGACAGGTTCACCGGCACGCGCAGCCCCTCGAACCGGGCGACCCACGGGTCGTACAATCCCATCGCGACGGCGTACGGCAGCAGGCGGTAGAACGCGTTTTCGTCCTCGGCCAAAAGCGCCTCCAGCTCCTCCTTCGACGCGCCCGCGAGGTAGCGCGACAGCCCGCGCAGCGCGCACAGGTCGTCGAACGTCTCATATGACGGCACGCACAGCCGCGCGGCGCACGCCGCGCACGCGGCGGACGCGAGCGCCGCCGCCCACGCCAGCGGCGCGACGATGCCGCAGCGGGTGAGCCACGCGCCGAGCGCGCACGAAAGCGCGAGCGCGCAC
>CALXIU010000080.1 GCA_944388415.1 uncultured Ruthenibacterium sp.
TGTACCGCGTCATCTACGACGCCATCAACGACGTGCGCGACGCCATGAAGGGCATGCTCGCGCCGAAGTTCCGCGAGGTCGAGCTCGGCCGCGCCGAGGTGCGCAACGTGTTCAAGATCTCGTCGGCGGGAACCATCGCCGGCTGCTATATCCTCGAGGGCAAGGTCACGCGCTCGGCGCAGATCCGCATCGTGCGCGACGGCATCGTCATCACCGAGGACGAGATCGATTCTCTGCGCCGCTTCAAGGACGACGTCAAGGAAGTCGCCCAGGGCTACGAGTGCGGCATCGGCCTCGAGAAGTTCTCCGACATCAAGGAGGGCGACATCTTCGAGGCGTTCATGATGGAAGAATACCGCGACTGACCGAAAGGAGACGTTATGGCGCAATCGAAAAACATGGCGCGCCTGTCCGAGGACATGCGCCGTGAGCTGATCGACATCATCGCCGCGATGAAGGACCCGCGCGTGCAGGGCCTTCTGACGGTGCTGCGCGTCGAGCTCGCGCCCGACCTTTCCAGCGCGAAGGTGTTCGTGTCGAAGATGGGCGGCGGCGGCTCGGCCGAGGCCGCGGCGGCGCTCAACCGCGCCGCCGGCCACGTGCGCAGCGAGATCGCAAAGCGGATGCACATCCGCAAATCGCCGGAGCTGCGCTTCGTCGCGGACGAGGGCGCGGCCTATGCCACGCACATCAACGAACTGCTGAACGGGCTGAAGGAGGGGGAGAGCGAATGAGCACCGCCGAGAACATCGACGTCACCGAGGCTCTCAGCCGCCTGTACAAGGCGGAGGACATCCTCCTTCTGTGCCACAAAAACCCCGACGGCGACACGCTCGGCTCCGCCGCCGCGCTGTACCACGCGCTGACGCGCCTGGGCAAGACGGCCGCGGTGCTGTGCGCCGATCCCGTCCCGCCGCGCTACGATTATATGAAGCTGGGCCTGTTCGACCGCTCGTTCGAGCCGTCGTACGTCGTCGCCATCGACGTCGCGGGCATCCAGCTGTTCGGCGACGCCGTGCGCGAGTTCTCCGACCGCGTCGATCTGTGCATCGACCACCACCCCTCGAACGGGGGCTACGCCGACGCGCTGCTGCTCGACGGCACGGCCGCCGCGACCGCGGAACTCGTCTATGACATGCTGTGCGAGATGGGCGCGGAGATCGACCCGCTCGTCGCGTCGTGCCTGTACACGGGCGTCTCCACCGACACCGGCTGCTTCAAGTTCGCCAATACCACCGCGCGCACGCACATCGTCGCCGCGAAGCTGATCGAGGCGGGCGCGGACGTCGCGCACCTCAACAGCGTGCTGTTTGAGAACAAGAGCCGCAGCCGCCTCGCGGTCGAGAAGCTGGCGCTCGAGAACCTCGAGTACCACTTCGACGGCCGCTGCGCGCTGACGCACCTGACAAAAGAGGAGATCGCCGCCACCGGCGCGCAGCCCGACGACCTCGAGGGCGTCACCGGGATGCCGCGCGCCATCGAGGGCGTGTCCGTCGGCATCACGATGCGCCAGCAGCCCGCGGGCAGCTACAAGATCAGCGTCCGCACCGAGCTTGGCACCGACGCGGCGGCCATCGCCGCGCATCTCGGCGGCGGCGGCCACAAGCAGGCCGCCGGGTGCGAGCTGCTCGGCAGCCTCGAAAACGCCAAGGCCGCCGTGCTGGCAGAGGTGGAAAAAGTGCTATGCAGGGGATCCTGATCGTCGACAAGCCCGCCGGGTTCACATCGTTCGACGTCGTGGCGAAGCTGCGCGGCATCTGCAAGACGCGCAAGATCGGCCACGGCGGCACGCTCGACCCGATGGCCACGGGCGTGCTGCCCGTGTTCGTCGGCAACGCGGCCAAGGCCGTGGACATGCAGCAGCGCGCGGAGAAGGAATACGTCGCGCGCATGAAGCTGGGCGCGCGCACCGACACGGGCGACGCGACCGGCACGGTCGTCGAGACGCTCCCCGTGCCCGCCTCGCTCGATGAGGCGGCGCTTCGCGCGGCGCTGCCGCGTTTTCTCGGCGATCAGATGCAGACGCCGCCGATGTACTCGGCGGTCAAGGTGGACGGCGTGCCGCTCTACAAGGCCGCGCGCGCCGGGCGCACCGTCGAGCGCCGCGCCCGCCCCGTGCGCATCCACGAGCTGGAGCTGCTCGGGCGGACGGGCGGGGACGAGTACGAGCTGCGCATTCTCTGCTCAAAAGGCACGTACGTGCGCGTTTTGCTCGAGGACATCGCCGCGTCTCTCGGCACCGCCGCGCACATGACGGCGCTGCGCCGCACCGCGGCGGGCCCGTACCGCCTCGCGGACGCGCACACGCTCGCCGAGATCCAGGCCGCGCGCGACGCGGGACGGCTCGAGGAGCTGATGCTCTCCGTCGAGACGGTGTTCGCGCACCTGCCCGCCGTCGAGGCGGACGGCGCGGCCGCGAAGCGCCTTCTGAACGGCGCGCCCGCGCGCACCTGCGCGCCGGACGGCCGCGTGCGTATTTTGCACGGCGGCGCGTTCCTCGGCGTCGGAAACGTCGAGAACGGGATTTTGAGACAGGAAAAACTGTTTGTACAGAGGGAGGGCTCCGATGCTTGACATCACGACACTGACACGCCTCGAGCCCTGCGCCCCCAGCGCCGTCGCGCTGGGCTATTTCGACGGCGTGCACCT
>CALXIU010000081.1 GCA_944388415.1 uncultured Ruthenibacterium sp.
GCTGCCGTGACGCTTCATACAGGCAAGCGGCCGCCGCGCGTTTTGCGCGGCGGCCGCTTCTTTTCAGGAGGATTCAGCGCAGCCGCTCGTCCTCTTCGTCCGGCTCAAAGACGTCGTCCGCATAGACGGAGGAAGGCCAGTCTGTGCGCATGATCGCATCGTGCGCGCGCCGGGCACAGTTTTCAACGCGGCCGTGATGCGCGCTTTTCTGCTGTGCCGGAGGCGCGGGGAATGACGGCGTGACGGGCATCTGGAGCGGATAGAGATTTTGTTCGTTCATGCGATCTCTCCTTTCGCCGTTAGTCTGCGCGCGTTTTTGGGCGTTACGCGTGGAAAAATGCGGAAGAAAGCGCCGGGTGCGCCCTGCCTTTTCGATTGACATGCTTCCTGCTCAGTGATAAAATATTATTTAATTATGTGAGATACTGGAAGGAGAAAATGAGATGCACTGGTCAGACGCCATCGCTGACAGAATCATACAGAGGAATCCCGACAAAGAGGAATACGTGTGCGCCGCGGGCATCAGCCCGTCGGGGTCGATCCACATCGGCAACTTCCGCGACATCGCGACGAGCTGTTTTGTCGTGCGCGCGCTGCGCCGCCGCGGCAAGAAGGCAAAGCTGCTGTTCTCGTGGGACGAATACGACCGTATGCGCAAGGTGCCCGTCAATGTGGCGAATGTGCGCGACGACATGGAGCAGTACATCGGCTGCCCGTATGTGGACGTGCCGAACCCGATGGGCGGGGACGCGAAGACGTACGCCGAGTACTTCGAACGCGAGTTCGAGGACGCGGTCAAGCGCTTTGGCATCGACATGGACTACCGCTATCAGGGCGAGATGAACCGCAGCGGCAAATATGCCGCGCACGTCATCCACGCGCTGAAAAAGCGCGGCGAGATCTTCGACATTCTCGACAGCTTCCGCACGCAGGACGCGCAGGAGGGCGAGCGCGAGGCGTACTACCCCGTGAGCATCTACTGCCCGCACTGCCACCGCGACACGACGAAGATCACGCACCTGTCCGACGACTGCACGGTCGCCGAGTACGAGTGTACGTGCGGATACAAGGGCACGTTTGACTTCACGAAGGACTTTCACTGCAAGCTGGCGTGGAAGATCGACTGGCCGATGCGCTGGATGTACGAGGGCGTCGACTTCGAGCCGGGCGGAAAGGATCACGCAAGTCCCGGCGGCAGCTACGACACCAGCCGCGTGATCTCCGAGAAGATCTTCGGCTACCCCGCCCCGATCTTCCAGGGCTATGAGTTCATCGGCATCAAGGGCACGACGGGCAAGATGTCCGGTTCGTCCGGTTTGAACCTGACGCCGGAGACACTGTTGAAGATCTATCAGCCGGAGGTCATTTTGTGGCTGTACTCGAAGACGGAGCCGACGAAGGCGTTCGACTTCTGCTTCGACGACGGCATCCTGCGCCAGTACTTCGAATTTGACAAGATGTACAACGCGTATCTGGACGGCACGGCCGACGCGCGCACGAGCGAGATCATGGCCAACTGCGTGACGAAGGACAAGCGCCTGTCCACGGTGCCGATGGGCCTGCTGGTGCAGCTGGGATCGATCGTCGATTTCAACGTGCCGATGCTGGAGACGGTGTTCGAGAAGATCGGCACACCGTACAAATACGACGATTTCAAGGAGCGCCTCGATTTGGCCCACTACTGGCTGGAGCAGTGCGCGCCTGAAAACGCGAACCATCTGCGCGCGACGCGTGACTGGGAATTGTACGAGTCTCTGACGGACGCCGAGAAGGACGAGGTCGCCCGCCTGCACGCGTATCTCGCAAATGAGAACTACACGCTCGACGAGCTGAATTCGAAGCTGTACGCCATTCCGAAGGAAGTGTTCGGCGAGAACGTTGAGAATCTGAAGGCCGTGCAGGGCGCGTTCTTCAAGATTGTCTACCGTCTGCTGCTCGGCAAGGAAAAAGGCCCGCGCCTGTATCTGTTCCTGTACGCCATCGAGAAGGAGCGCTTTGTGCATCTGCTCGATTTCTCGACGCCGAAGACCGAGGCCGAGCTGCACCCCGTCGTCGAGGCGGCCACCGAGCCAGAACAGCCCTCAGTGGAGTACGGCGAGCCCGACCCCGTTGAGGCGGTGCGCCCGGAGATCGAGATGGACGATTTCACAAAGCTCGACTTCCGCGTGTGCAAGGTTCTCAAGTGCACGGAGATCCGCAAGTCGCACAGCTGCTACAAGCTGACGCTGTTCGACGGGCTGAAGGAGCGCGTGATCGTCTCGAGCATCAAAAAGTATTACACGCCCGAGCAGCTCATCGGGAAAAAGATCATCGTCGTAGCGAACCTCAAGCCCGCGCGCTTCACCGGCGTGACGAGCGAGGGCATGCTGCTGGCGGCGACGAACAACGCCTGCGGCTGCCAGGTGATCTTTGTGGACGACTGCGTCCCCGAGGGCACGCGCATTTGCTGAACCGTCAGAAAAGCCGGGGTTTTCCCGGCTTTTCTTTTCACTCCCCTGCATATTTGGGGAGGACGGAAACACATACTGCTTTGGAAAGGATGTGTCTGTATGGACCGGTTTTTCCGCGGGAGGATGGAGTCCCCGCTTGTGCCGCTGCTGTATATTGCGCTGGGGCTTGTGCTGGTGCTGTATCCCGCGATGAGCGGGCAGGTGTTCTGCTGGGTGCTGGGGATCGGGGCGTTTGTCTATGCCGCTGTGCAGGGCATGGCGGCGCTGTCGGCACGGCGCGCGGGTTTTTCCGCCCCCTGTGCCGTGATCGGCTGTATCGCGCTGGTCTGCCTCGGCATCGCCTGTTTTTCCGCGCCGCGCGTGCTGCTGTCGCTGCTCCCGTTCGTGCTGGGCGGCATTCTGGTGCTTGACGGCGTCACCCGCGTCCCGATGGCGTGGGACGCCGTGCGCGCCGGCGCGCCGATGAGCTGGCTGTTCGTTCTGATCACGCTCGTGCCGTTCGTGCTCGGCGTCATTTTGCTGCTGCGCCCGTTCTTCGCCGTGACAGCGGTGATCCGCTTTTTCGGCGTCAGCATCATCGTGGGCGGCGTGCTCGACCTTGTGGGCGCGCGCTGCCGCTGACTTCCTTTACAGAAAAAACAAGGTCCGCCCCTCTTGCGAGGGGCGGACCTTGTTTTGATTGAGAGTGCCATGCGGTCACATGGCGGAGATATCAGAATGATTTGCGTTACATCGCGCAGACAGAGTTCCAGACTTCCTCGACAACAGGCACGCCCGCCTCGCGGTTCGCCTTGATGCTGCGCATCTCGGGCTCGCCCGGATACATGACATCTGTGCCCTCGTTGGCCGGCTCAGACTGCTTCACGTCCGCAATGATCGCGTCGACAATGGCATCCGTCTCCTCGACCGTGTTGAACTTCGAGGGGTCGATGGCGATCATGATCTGGGTCAGGCCGACCTCGTCGCCGAACGTGCCGATCTTCGAGACGGAGTTGCCGTTCGTCAGGACCGTGGCGATCAGGTCGAGGACGATGGACAGGCCGCTGCCCTTCCAATAGCCCATCGGCAGCACGCGCCAGGTCTTCTCGATCTCAGCGGGATCGGTGGTCAGCTCACCCTTCTCGTTGTAACCGCCGGGGACAGGCAGCTGGACGCCGTTCAGACGGCAGTTCTCGATCTTGCCGTAGGAGAACTGGGACACAGCGCAGTCGATCATCGCGTGCTCGCCGTTGGAGCGGGGCACCGCCATGATGAGCGGGTTGTTGCCGATGCGGCGGTCCTTGCCGCCCCACGCCGGCATATTGGGCATCGTGTTCGACCAGCAGATGCCGATGCAGCCCTGATCAGCCGCCAGCCAGCCGTACGTGCCGCCGCGCATCCAGTGGTTGTTGTTGCCCAGAGCCACGACGCCGACGCCGTTTTCCTTGGCCAGCTCGCACGCGCGGTCCATTGCGAGCTTCGCATTCAGAGGACCAAAACCGCGGTGGCCGTCCCAGCGCTCGAGAGAGCCGAACGCCATCTCGCGGGTCGCGCGGACATTGGGGTCGATCTCGCCCTTTTGCAGGTAGCTGACGACGCGGGGGAAGCGGTTCAGACCGTGCGAGGGGACGCCCGCGAGGCTGTTCTGCGCAAAGATCACAGCGGCATCAGCGGCGTCGGAGGCCGTAAAGCCGTTTTTCTCCAGCACGCGCGCAAATTCCTTGACCATATCTTCGTAGGGAACTCTCATCATGATACTCTCTCCTTTTTGATTCTTTGTGCACGCTATTTGAAAGCGCTTTCTTTAACTCTTATTATACAAAGCAGCCTTCGAAAGTCAATACTTCGTGTGAAAAAAGCCAGTTTTCTGCATTTTGCACGAAGATAGCGCTCATCATTTGGTTGCTTTATCGAAAGGAATGCTGAAAGAATATGAAAGCGCTTCGAAAGTCTCGGATAAAAAAATTCGCGGCTTTCACCGCGAATTTTGCTCACGCGCTGTCGCGCACGACAAGCTCCGGTTGAATGGTGACCGAGGAAAACGGACCCGTTTTCTCTATCAGGCTTTCAAGCAGCTGCACGCACAGCATCGCGACCAGTTCCGGCTTGTTGTCGACGCTCGTCAGCGCCGGGTCGCACACGCGGGCGTACTCGGAGTCGTTATAGCCTGTCACGGCGACGTCCTGCGGGACGCGCAGCCCCGCGGCGCGCAGCGCGCGGACGACGCCGGATGCCGTGATATCCTCGCCGCAGACAATGCCGTCCACACGCCGCCCGGATGCGAGCAGCGCTTTCACAGCCTCCTCCCCTCCGGCGATGGACTGTCCGGTGTCCAGAATGCGGTCCTGGCCGTCTGAGATCCCGGCGTGCTCCAGCGCGCGGACAAATCCTTCGCACTTGGCCTCTGCGCTCTCGGTCGCGACGTCGCGGACGCAAAACAGATCCCGGCAGCCACGCGCCATCAGATGCTCGACGGCGAGCGCGGCGCCGTGACGGTCGTCAACAAGAACGGAATAGGAATTGGGAAGATCGATCCGCCCGTTCGCCAATACGACAGGCGCCTCGCGCAGAAACGGCGCGGCCTGGGGGTCGCTTCCCAGCTGGTTGAAGATCGAACCGACGAGAACGATGCCGTCGGCGTGCTTCTCCGTGACGGCGCGCAGATAGCGGATCGCCTCCGCGCGCTCGCCGCCGGTGTTGCACAGCGAGACCTCATAGCCCCGGCGGCTGAATTCGCGCTCGATCGTGTAAGCCGTGCGGGCGTAATGCGGCACACGGATATCGACCGTCAGAACCGCGATGGTGCGCAGAGGCTTTCCCGCCATGCCGCGCGCAATGGCGCTGGGCGTGTAATTGCTGCGGGCAAGGACCCGCTCGACGCGTGCGCGCGTCGCGGCCGTGACATTGCCTTTGTTGTTCAAAACACGCGAGACCGTCGAGATCGAAACTCCCGCTTCCCGCGCGATATCATAGATGTTCATGCGATCTTCTCCCCTCGCCGCCGGACGCTGAAAGCGCTTTTTTCAAGCATACCCGGAAACAGGGCGTATTGTCAAGCATCCGTGTGGAAAATGTTGTGCGCCTCTGTCGAAAAAAGGCCCTCACGGCAGGGGCGCGGCGATTGACGGCGTATCAAAAAAGGAATATAATAGGAACCGTTGAACCGGAAAAAAAGAGGGCCGGTTCCGGGCGGAATTCAGGACAACGGCGTTCACTTCGGAGCGTGCGGCGACGCGCGGCCTGCGGCGGACGCTTTTCCACAGGTCTCGTACCTGCGCGATGCGCCCCGGGTTCTTTTCCGCAGCACTGGGAAGGGAGAAAATTGTATGCTTGACATCCG
>CALXIU010000082.1 GCA_944388415.1 uncultured Ruthenibacterium sp.
CGATGGCCATGGCCTCGATGACGACGTGCGGGTCGCCCTCGAGGATGGAGCGGTCCATGAACGCGCCGGGGTCGCCCTCGTCGGCGTTGCAGCAGACGTATTTCTGGTCGGCCTTGTTGCCGGCCGCAAAGCGCCACTTGAGGCCCGTCGGGAATCCCGCGCCGCCGCGGCCGCGCAGGCCGGAGTCGAGGATGGTCTGGATGACCTCGTCCGGGGTCATTTCGGTGAGCACCTTGCCGAGGGCGGCGTAGCCGTCGAAGGCGATGTACTCGTCGATGTTCTCGGGGTTGATGACGCCGCAGTTGCGCAGCGCGATGCGCAGCTGCTTTTTGTAGAACGCGGTGTCGTCAAGGCTCTTGACGGTGTTGTCCTCCGCGACGGTCTCGTCGTAGAGCAGCCGCGTGACGGGACGGCCCTTGAGCAGGTGCTCGTCGACGATCTCCTTGACGTTCTCCTCCTTGACCATGGAGTAGAAGCTGCCCTCGGGGTAGATGACGACGATGGGGCCCAGCGCGCACAGGCCGAAGCAGCCCGTGCGGATGACCTTGACCTCGTCCTGAAGGCCGGTGGCGAGGATCTCGTCCTCGAAGGCCTGCGCGATCTTATCGCTGTTCGACGATGTGCAGCCTGTGCCGCCGCACACCATGACATGGCTTCTGAACATGTGTTTCCGCTCCCCCTTCCTCAGCGCGCGCCGATCGTGTACTCGGCCACGGGCTTGCCGCCGATGATGTGCTCGGACACCACGCGGGCGACCTTATCGGGGGTCATCTTGACATAGGTGACCTTCTCCTGGCCGGGCGTCGTGACCTCGACGATCGGCTCGTACTGGCACAGGCCTATGCAGCCCGTCTGTGTGACGAGCACGCCCGACAGCTCGCGGCGGGCGATCTCCTCGGTGAACGCGTTGAGGACGGGGCGCGCGCCCGCGGCGATGCCGCAGGTCGCCATGCCCACGACGACGCGCGTCGTGTCATGCGCGGCCTCGCGCGTGTTGACCGTCTGTTTCATCCTGTCGCGGATCGCGGCAAGCTCCTGTAAACTTTTCATATGATATTGCTCCTTTGTAAGATAGGCTGTGTGTTCTCCTCAATGAACTCCCGCACCCACTGGGCAACGGCCGGCTCGGCGAACGAGACGCCGTCCAGCACCGCGCGCAGCTCGCGCGTGTCGGCGCAGAATTCCTCGCCGCCCGCGCGCACGGTGAACACGAAGTCGATGTCCGGGCTGCACTGGATGAGCCCGCCGACGGTGGACGCGACGTCCCCGAGCGGCGCGCGGTCGATGTGGTGAAGCCCGAACGAGGCCGTCACGGTCGTGCCCTTGCCGACCTCGGACTCGATGCCGAGCGTGCCGCCCGTCATCTCCGCCGACATCTTCAGAAACGGCAGCCCCAGCCCCACCTTGCGCGTCTTGCGCGTGGTGTAGAACGGGTCGGTGACGTGGGCGACGGTCTCGGCCGTCATGCCCTTGCCGTTGTCCGCGATCGTCAGCGTCAGGAGGCCCGTCTCCTCATTGGCCTCCAGCGTGATGAAAATCAGCGTTGCGCCCGCCGCGACGGAGTTCTGCGCCACGTCGAGCACGTTCATCGACAGCTCCTGCATCTTCCTTAATACTTCGCGAGGATGTCGTCCAGCTCGTCGCCGGTCAGACGGCCGTAGACGTCGTCGTTGATCGTCATGACGGGCGCAAGGCCGCACGCGCCGATGCAGCGGCACGCGTCAAGGCTGAACTTGCCGTCCGCGGTGCACTCGCCGCCGGTGATGCCCAGCTTCTTCTGCAGCGCGTCGTAAATTTTGCCCGAGCCCTTGACGTAGCACGCGGTGCCCAGGCACACGCTGATCTTGTACTCGCCCTTCGGACACAGGCTGAATTGTGAGTAGAACGTGGAGATGCCGTAGATCTCCGCCAGCGGTTTGTCCAGCACGTCCGCGACGATGCGCTGCACCTCGATGGGCAGATATCCGTAGATCTCCTGAGCCTTCTGCAGCGCGGGCATGGCCACGCCCGGCATCGCTTTGTGCTCCTCAAGCCAGGAGACCAGCTGGGCCTCCTGCTCTTTTGTGCCCTTGAAGGGCACTCCGGAAAAGCGCCTCATAGTGAAAAATCCTCCCGTAAATCAAAATGGGACGGCAGGGCGCGCTTGCCCCCGCCCGCATATACTTCATTATAACATACCGTTTGTTAAAAAAACGACAAATTCTTTGGAAAAGAGCTTGCAGTTCTGTAGAAATATCCGGTGAAAAACTGTGCAATCCGCTCATGGGCTTTTGCACGGCGCGTGCTTTATAATAAAAGGTACGAGACACCTCTCTGCCACGGGAGACACGAGGAGCTGAGCTGACTATGACGATCTCGCAGATCATTGAGACTTTGGACGCGGAGCTTTTGACGCCGGACGCGGACGTCGCGCGCGAGGTACACGCGGCGTGCGGCAGCGACATGATGAGCGACGTGCTGGCGTATGTGAAGGATCAGGCGGTGCTTTTGACGGGGCTGAACAACCCGCAGGTGGTGCGCACGGCGGACATGATGGACATGGTGTGCATCGTGTTCGTGCGCGGCAAGCGGCCGGACGAGATGATTTTGCGTCTCGCCGAGGCGCGCGACATCGCGGTGATGACGTCGAAAATGACGATGTTCACCGCGTGCGGCCTGCTGTACGAGCAGGGGCTGCGGGGAGGTGTGGGCTGATGGCCGACGATTCGATCCGCCTGCACTACACGGTGCCGGGCGACGACTTCACGCGCGCGGGCGAGGCGAGCGCCGACCTGAAATCCCGAATGAAGAAGCTGGGCCTGCCGCCCGGGGCCATCCGCAAGGTGTCGATCGCGCTGTACGAGGGCGAGATCAACCTTGCCATCCACGCGCACGGCGGCGACATCGACGTGGAGATCACGGACGACGAGGTGCGCATGGTGCTGTCCGACCAGGGGCCGGGCATCGCGGACATCTCGCTCGCGATGAGCGAGGGCTGGTCGACCGCGCCCGACGAGGTGCGCAGCCTCGGCTTCGGCGCGGGCATGGGATTGCCGAACATGAAAAAGTATTCCGATGAGTTCGACATCCAGTCCGCCGTCGGCGTCGGCACCACCGTGACGATGGCCGTCAAAACGGCGTGAGCGGTCATCCGCCACGCAAACAGAAGGAGGGTGATCGCATGCAGGAACCGTCTGTTCACTCGGTGACACTGAACCGGGAATTGTGCAAGGGATGCATCAACTGCATCAAGCGGTGCCCCACGGAGGCCATCCGCGTGCGCGACGGCAAGGCCATCATCATCAGCGAGCGGTGCGTCGACTGCGGTGAGTGCATCCGCATATGCCCGCATCACGCGAAGCGCGCGGTATCGGACCCGATGGACGTGCTGAACAACTACAAATACAAGATCGCGCTGCCGCCGCCGAGCCTGTACGTGCAGTTCAACAATCTGGACGAGCCGGACGTCGTGCTGGCGGGTCTGCTGCGGCTGGGATTTGACAGCGTGTTCGAGGTGTCGCGCGCGGCGGAGCTGGTCAGCGAGGCGACGCGCCGCTTTTTGCAGACGAGCGACCTGCTGCGGCCCGTCATCTCGTCGGCGTGTCCGGCCGTGACGCGGCTGATCTGCGTGCGGTTCCCGCAGCTGATGGACCACATCCTGCCGCTGATCGCGCCGATCGAGCTGGCCGCGCGTCTGGCGAAGGACGAGGCCGTGAAGAAGACCGGCCTTCCGCGCGAGGACATCGGCTGCATCTTCCTGACGCCGTGCCCCGCGAAGGTGTCGGCCATCCGCGCGCCCATCGGCTCGAAACAGAGCGAGGTGGACGCGGCCGTCGCCGTCAAGGACGTATATCCGCTTTTGCTCAGCGCGATGAAAAAGGTCGGGCAGGTGGAATACCTCGCGCAGTCCGGGCGCATCGGCCTCGGCTGGGGCGAGAGCGGCGGCGAGGCCGCCGGGCTGATGACGACCGAGAGTTACCTCGCGGCGGACGGCGTCGAGAACGTCATCCGCGTTTTGAGCGACCTTGAGGACGAGAAGTACCACGACCTCGACTTCGTCGAGCTGAACGCGTGCTCCGGCGGGTGCGTCGGCGGCGTGTTGCAGGTGGAAAACCCGTACATCGCAAAGGCGAAGATGAAGCACCTGCGCCGCACGATGCCCGTCAGCCGCAACCATCTGACGGACGACGCGGCCGCGCTGGTGGAGTGGGACGACGAGGTCGTCTACAACCCGGTGATGGAGCTGGGCGAGACGCGCGCCGAGCGCTTCGCGCGGTACGCGAAGATGGAGGAGATCCTCGAGACGCTGCCGGGCCTCGACTGCGGCTCGTGCGGCGCGCCGACGTGCCAGTCGATGGCGGAAGACGTCGTGCGCGGGTTCTCGAGCGTGAATGACTGCACCGTGCTGATGCGCCGCCGCATGGAGGCGGTGCTGCGTGCGCTGGGCAAGGACGAATGAAGGAGGGCGCGACATGACGACTGGCGAACTGGCCGCCGCGTGCGGCTTTACACACGTGACGGGCGACGGCGACCGGGAGATCGAGGGCATCTTCACGGGCGACCTGCTCTCGTGGGCGATGGGCCGCGCGAAGGAGGCCGACGCGTGGTTCACCGTGATGGGGAACGTCAACACGGTGGCCGTGGCGGCGCTGGCCGACTGCGCGTGCGCCGTGCTGTGCCACGGCGCGCAGTGGGACGCCGCCGCCGTGCAGAAGGCGGACATGCAGGGCGTGGAGCTGTACACGACGGAGCTGCCGGAGTTCGAGGCGTCGTACCTCGCGGCGGTGACGCTGGAGCTCGCGCCGCCCGAGCCGTGAGCGCGCTGCGCGGCGATCTGCACATCCACACGTGCCTGTCGCCGTGCGCCGACGACGATTTGACGCCCGTCTCGGCCGTGGGCCTCGCGAAGCTCGCGGGGGCGGACGTCGTCGCCGTCACCGACCACAACTCCGCGCGCAGCCTGCCCGCCGCGAAGGCCGCGGCGGACGCGTACGGCATTTTGCTCTTGCCGGGTGTAGAGGTCAACTGCGCGGAGGAGATCCACCTTCTGTGCTATTTCCGGGACGTGGACACGGCGCTTCGCTTCGGCGGTGCGCTGTATGACGCGCTGCCCGATTTTCCGTACGACCCCGCGATCTGGGGCCGCCAGCTCGTGACGGACGAAAACGAGGCGGTCACCGGCGAGGTGGAAAAGCTGCTGACCGGCGCGGTGACGCTGACGCTAGCCGAGACGGCGCGGCTGTGCCGGTCGATGGGCGGCGTGCCCGTGCCCGCGCACGCGGACGCGGACAGCTATTCGCTTTTTTCCGTGCTCGGCGGCTGGCCGATGGACGCGGACTTCGATTTGTTTGAGGTCAAATTCCCCGACCGCGCCGAAAAGCTGATCCGCGCGGGGATTTTGCCGGACGGGAAACCCGTTCTGACGAACTCCGACGCGCACACGCTCGACGCCGTCGCCTCCCGCATGAGCACGCTCGAGGACGGCAACCCGCTTTTGGCGCTCTTGTAAAAAACAACAGCCGCGCTATGAGCGCGGCCGCTGCCTGTGTCACGGCCCCTCGACGGGGCTTTTGAGCGGCGGGGCGGAGGTCTCCCACTCCTCGCCGCTGAAATTCATCTGGCCGTCGAACGTGAAAAAGCGCCAGCCGTCCTCCGTCTGGTCGAAGACGTACGTGCGGCTCCAGTCCGCGAGGGCCTCGTTTTCGCCGGTGTACGTCTCGGTGACCTCGAGGCGCGTCGTCTCCCAGACGGAGCCGTCGTCGTACTCCGAACACTCCGTCCGCACGACTGCATCCGTCACCTCGACGCCCTCGTGGAACATCGTCGGGCAGAACGAGTGCGGGATGACGTCAAATTCCTGCCGCTCGTCTTCCTCCCAGCGGGCGATGTCGATGAACATGCCCAGCATGTTCTCGCCCTCGCCGGGGAACGCCTCGTCGACGGCTGCGATGAGCGCCTCGGCCTGTTCGCGCGTGACCGTGTCCTGCGCGCCGAGCCACGCCGCCGCCTCGTCGTACGGACGGATCAGCGCCTCGGCCTCCGCGATGGAAAACGGCTGTTCCGCGCTCGACGTGCTCACGACCGCCGCGCCGCGCGCGCCGCACGCGCACAGCGCCAGCGCCAGACAGACGGAAAAAAGAATGGTCCAGCGTCTTTTCATCGGTGATTCCTCCCTGTTCGGATGATCACCTGTATTGTATCACGGCGGCGCGGGCAAAGGCAAGGCGCGGAGGAAAATTCAGGTTTTTTGTCCGTGTTGTGAAAAAAAGATTGACAAACGGTGAATTGGACGATATAATAATAAACGCACCTGAAATATGCGGGTGCTGCGTGGCGGTATAGCTCAGTTGGCTAGAGCATTCGGTTCATACCCGAAGTGTCACCGGTTCGAATCCAGTTACCGCTACCAACGTGCAGAATTTTGCCCTGTGGCATTGGGGGAACCTGCTGCAATCGCGGCGGGCGGAGGGACCTGTGCTGCAAGGCAAAATTCTGTATCATGGCCCGATGGTCAAGAGGTCAAGACATCGCCCTTTCACGGCGGTAACCCGGGTTCGATTCCCGGTCGGGTCACCAAAAATCCCGGACGCGAAGGCTTAATAGTGATAAGGTACTATTTAGCTTTGCGAGGGGCAGAGAACGGTGTGACCGCAATGGTCACGCCGTTTTTCTGCGTCCAGGGGTAGATTTCGCAACAACAGGCTCGGAAATCACA
>CALXIU010000083.1 GCA_944388415.1 uncultured Ruthenibacterium sp.
GTCACGAGCCCGGAGGTGAGGCCCGTCTCGATGACGACGGGCGTCTGCGGCGCGTCGAACCGGAACTCATAGTCCGTGACCTGGTGCTGCGCGTCGAACGGGCAGTTGAAGCCGGGGTGATAGCCGAGGCCGAACGGCATCACATCGTCGTCGTCGTTGAAGATCTCCACCGTGTGGCGCACGGTGCGGCCGTCGAGCGCAAACGTCGTGAGCATCTTGAACGCGTAGGGGAACTTCTCCATCGTGAGCGCGTTCGCCTCGAGGCACAGCGTGATGCGGTCGTCCGCTTTGTCCTCGAGCGTGTGATCCATATCGCGCGCAAAGCCGTGCTGGCCGCTCTGATACGTCACACCGTCATGGACAAACGCGTTTCCGCGCACCTTTCCGCAGTGCGGGAACAGAATGGGCGCGTGGCGGTTCCAGACCTGCGGGTCCGCCTGCCAGAGCATCTCCTCGCCCGTCTCGCGCTTGACGACGCTGATGAGTTCTCCGCCGCACGTCGAAACCGTTGCCTTCAAAAATTCATTTTCGATGGTGTATTCCATAGTTTCCTCCAAAAAGAAGCATCCGTTTGTGCCGTTTTTTTCAGTATAGTATAAAACGCGCAAAAAAGGAAGAGCCAAACGCCGTGTCAAACACGCCGCAAACGGAATATTCTCCGGATAGAGAGGAGAATGCTTATGGAAATGACCAGAACAAGCGAAACCGGGCGCGGCTTTATCACCGTGCGCAGCGTCTCGGCGCGCGACGCGCTGCCTGTGTCCGGCGCGCGCATCCGCATTCTGAATGAAACTGAGACAGAGACCGTCTATACCGGCGCGACCGACGCGGACGGCGTGAGCGCGACGATCGAGGTCCCGTGCCCGCCGCGCGAGCTGTCGCTGTCCGAAGCGAACACCGAGCGGCCGTACGGCGTCTACACGCTGTACATCGAGCACGAGGGCTATGAGACACAGTGCATGCGCGGGCTTCAGGTGTTCGACGGCGAGACGTCGCTGTGCGACACACAGCTTTTGCCGCGCAGCGAGGAGGAGAGCGCGGCAAGACTGGGCGAGGCAGTCGACGTCAGCGTCATTCCGCCGCACGCGCTGTACGCGGGCGGCGGGGGCAGCGCCGAGGCCCCGATCTCCACGTGCGCCGCGCCGCGCGTGCTGACGCAGCCGGTGATCCCGACGACGATCACCGTGCACCTCGGCAAGCCGGCGGCCGCCGCGCAGGATGTGACCGTGTCGTTCCGGGACTACATCAAGAACGTCGCGTCGAGCGAGGTGTACCCGACGTGGCCGGAGGAGGCGCTGCGCGCGAATATCCACGCGCAGATCAGCCTTGCGCTGAACAGGATCTTCACGGAGTGGTACAAGAGCAAGGGCTATCCGTTCCAGATCACAAACTCGACGAGCTACGATCAATACTACGTGCACGGGCGCAACATCTTCGAGGTGATGAGCCGCATCACGGATGAGATCTTCAACACGTATGTGCGGCGCACCGGGACGATCGACCCCTATTACACCGAATACTGCGACGGAAAATCGGTGACGTGTCCCGGAATGAAGCAGTGGGGCACGAAGGATCTCGCGGACGAGGGCAAAAACGCGCTGCAAATTCTGAAATACTACTACGGCTCGAACATTGAGATCGTGCGCACATCGAACATCGCGGACATCCCGGAGAGCTATCCCGGTTCGCCGCTGCGCATCGGCTCGACGGGCGAGAGCGTGAAGATCATCCAGCGCCAGCTCAACCGCATCGCGCAGGATTACCCTTCCTTCGGCTCCGTGACGGTGGACGGCGTGTACGGCGAGTCGACCGCGGAGATGGTGAAAAAGTTCCAGAAACAGTTCAGCCTGACAGCCGACGGCGTCGTGGGACGCGCGACGTGGTACAAAATCAGTTACATTTACGTGTCCGTCAAGGACCTCGCGGAGCTGACGAGCGAGGGCGAAAAGCCGACGGGCGACCCGGTGGAGGGGACGTATCCCGGCACGGCGCTCAAGCGCGGAAGCACCGGCGACAGCGTGTCGCAGCTCCAGTTCTGGCTGTCGGAGATCGCGCAGAGCGTGTCCGGCATCACGGCCCCGGCGGTGGACGGCATTTTCGGCGCGGGCACGGAAAAAGCCGTGCGCGAGTTCCAGCAGAAATACGGTCTGACCGTCGACGGCATCGTCGGACAGAAGACATGGGACGCCATTTACCAGCAGTATGTGTCGATCACGACGGACTCGTCGCCGCAGGGCCCGGCCGAGTATCCCGGCACATCGCTGACGGTGGGCAGCAGCGGCGACGACGTGCGCCGCATCCAGTTCTGGCTGCGCATCGTGTCGCATTCCAACCCCAGCATCCCGTCCGTCTCGATCGACGGCAAGTTCGGCGCGGCGACCGAGCGCGCGGTGCGCGCGTTCCAGTCGGCGTACGGGCTGTCGGTGGACGGCATCGTGGGCCGCGCGACGTGGAACAAGCTGTACGAGGTGTACACCAGTCTCATCAACGACGTGATCTCCGGCTCTGAACAGCCGGGCGTCTACCCCGGCACGCCGCTGCGCGTCGGCTCGACAGGCCAGAGCGTCAAGGAGATCCAGTACTATCTGTATCTGCTCAGCGCGTACTACCCGGAGATCCCTGTCATCGCATACGACGGCATCTACGGCCAGAAGACCGCCGAGGCCGTGCGCGCCTATCAGACGCTGATGGGCCTGACGCCCGACGGCGTTGTGGGAGAAAAGACGTGGAACTCGATCTACTCGCAGTTCCAGACCTTCCGGTCGGTCGACGGCCCTGTGCGCGCGCTGTATGCGTACCCGTATCCGGGCTACCCGCTGGAAGAGGGCATGGAAGGCAACTGGGTGGTCTACGTCCAGTATCTGCTGCAATACATCGGTATCTTCTTCGACACGATCCTGCCGGTTGAAAGAACGGGCGTGTACGACACGGCGACCGCCGAGAGCGTGCGCTCGTTCACGCAGACGTTCGGCATGGCGGAGACGGACGTCGTCAACGAGACGGTGTGGAACGCGATGGTCATTGTGTACCTCGCGTGCGCTTCCGGCACCGGCGAGGCGGCCGACGCCGCGGGCGGATATCCCGGCTACGTGATGACGCTCGGCTCGGCGGGCGCGGCGGTGTACCGGCTGCAAACATACATGGACGCGATCGCGACGCGGTACTGCTTTGCTGATTTCACCCCCGTGAACGGCGTGTACGACGACGCCACGGCCGAGGCCGTGCGCCGCTTCCAGGAGGGCTTCGGCCTGCCCGCGACCGGCTCGACCGACCGCGCGACATACGACGCCATTTACAATTATTATCTGACATTGACGGAGGAATGAGGCATGGCGAAGGTATTTGTCTACGACGCATACACCAACAAGATGATGAAATACACGCTGAACGAAAACGACCCGATGCCCTACGCGTACGGCAACACGATGCTTCTGCGGGAGTTTCGCGGCTCGTCGAACTCGCCGACGCTGTGGACCACCGTGGCCGCGATGGAGGCGTGGAACCTGACGCGCCGCACATACGGCAAGGGCATCTACATCGGCTACGCGTTCAAGCGCATCTGGGAGGGCGGCCACGGCACGGCCAGCCAGCACTATGCGGGCGTGAGCTTCGACGTGGGCCAGAACACGACGTCGGCGCAGCGCAGAGAGATTTATAATGTAGCGAGAAATACCGGCGCGTGGGGATACGTGGAGCCGCTGTCGATGACGCCGACATGGGTGCACTTCGACCGCCGCTACGGCACGCCCGCGTGCTCGGGCACGACGGCGGGCTACCCGACCTGCCGCCGCGGCTCGAAAAACACGTACGTGTTGATTTTGCAGGACGGGCTGAACGCGCTGGGGTATTCCACACGGACGCTGGACGGCGTGTTCGGCGCGAACACGGAATCCGCGGTGAAGGGATTCCAGCGCGCGATGGGCCTGACGGCGGACGGCATCTGCGGGTGCAACACGTGGAAGAAGCTGACGAGCGCCGTCGTCGGCATCGGCCGCACACAGACGGTCATCGACTGATCTGCACAAAAAACGCCGCCCTCGCGAGGGCGGCGTTTTACCATTTGTATTATTCTTTATATATAATACAAATTTCTTCATTATTCGCCGAACGCGGCGGCAACGGCGCGCAGTTTTTCGCGGATGGGCAGCTCGTACGGGCAGCGCGCCTCGCACTTGCCGCAGCCGACGCACGCGGAGGCCTTCGCCTTCATGGCGCCGTAGCGCGCGCGGGCCCAGTCCGCGAGGTCGTACCGCTTGAGGTAGCCCTCCATCAGGAAACAACTGGGGATGTCGATGCCGACGGTGCACGGCGCGCAGTAGCCGCAGCGGCGGCAGAAGTTGCCGGAGAGCTCCTTGCGGATGGCGTCGATGCGCGCGAGTTCGTCGTCCGTCAGCGGCGAGAGGTCGAGCGCGGCGGCGGCGTTCTCCTCGGCCTCGGCCAGCTCGGC
This sequence comes from uncultured Ruthenibacterium sp., assembly GCA_944388415.1. Classification (GTDB taxonomy): domain Bacteria; phylum Bacillota; class Clostridia; order Oscillospirales; family Ruminococcaceae; genus Ruthenibacterium. The sequence goes on from CALXIU010000083.1 coordinate 4,448, forward strand.
CATACCGGGGATGGCGATGGTGCAGTTCGGATTTTGCAGGATGTAGCGCACGGCGAGCGCGCCGTCCTCGATGCTGCCGCCGGCCATCGGCTTCATCGCGATGACGCCGACGTTCTGCTTCGCGGCCTGCTCGAACAACGCCTCGCCCTGATTCTCCACAATATTATAGGGGAACATGACGGTCTCGATCTCGGGGTGGCGCAGCAGCTCGGCCAGCGCCTCGGCGGAGTGCGCGGTCGCGCCGATGTGGCGCACCTTGTCCGCTTTGACGGCGTCCTTCAGCGCGGCGACGGCGCCCTTGTCGGAGAACGCGAGCGTGAAATCCGCCTCCGTCTTGATGTTGTGCAGCTGGTAGAGGTCGATGTGGTCGGTGCGCAGATTCGAAAGGCTCGTCTCGATGTCGGCGGCCATGTGCTCGTAATCGCGCGACATAGACTTCGTCGCGAGATAGAACTTGTCGCGCAGGCCCTCGAGCGCCGCGCCGAGGTATTCCTCGGACACCGTGTAGCCGCGCGCGGTGTCGATGAAGTTGACGCCCAGCTCCGCGAGGCGGACAATGAGCGCGCGCGTCTCGTCCGGCGTGATGCGCTGCACGGGGATGCCGCCGAGGCCGACGGCGGAGACGCTCAGCCCCGTCTTTCCCAACATGCGATAATTCATGTTTCACTGCTCCTTTTCGCTTCGTTTTGTGGTATGATAGATGGCAACGACATGACAGGCCCTGCGCGGGCCTCAGGAGGTTTGCCATGCAAAAGACGAAATATATTCCGGCCGCGGCCGGCCTTGTCCTGTTCTGTGCGGGGATGGCTGCGGGCGCGGCGTGGGACTTGCAGATCAATCAGGCGCTGTACTCTCCCCCGCAGCCGCTGACGGTCTTTATGGAGTCGTTCGGATTTTACCCGCTGTACCTGCCCGCGATCCTGTGGGTGCTGACGGCGGCGCTGCGCGCGGAGAAGACCGCCGTGCGCGCCGCGTGCCTCGCCGTGTGCGCGGGCGGCGCGGCGGGGCTGTGGGCGTACTCGGCGCACGAGCTTGCGAAGCGCGACGTGCCGCCGCTCGCGCCATGCCTCGCCGTGTGGGCGATCCTGGCGGCGCTCGCCGCGCTGTACGCGCGGATGCTGCGCTCCGCCCCCCCGGCGCTGAATGCGCGGCTGAGCTTCGCGATGGGCGCGGGCTTTGCGTATCTGGCGGCGCAGACGGTCGTCATCAATGCGCTGAAAGCGGTCTGGGCGCGCACGCGCTTCGACGACATGCTGGCCGCGGGCGATCTCTCGCAGTTCACCGCGTGGTTCCGGCCATTCGGCAACGGCGGGTCCAGCTTCCCGTCCGGCCACACGGCGGCGGCGTGCGGGATCTTTGTGCTGATCTTCGTATGTGACGCGCTGCCCTCGTGGGGACGCCGCCGCGCGCTGGTGTGGACGGGCTGCTGGGCGTATGTGGCGCTGATGGCCGTGTGCCGCGTGATGATCGGCCGCCACTATATGACCGACACGCTGGCCGCGGCGTTCGTGATGACGCTGCTGCTCGCGGCCGTGCGCGAGAGCAAAACGTACAAGACGCGCCTCGCGGCGCTGCCGCCGCTCAAATCAGGCGAATAAACAAACAGGGCCGCTTCCGGCCCTGTCTTTTATTGTGTGGTGACGCAGAAGAAATACTGGATGTATCCCCTGCCCGTCCACTCGGCGCGAACGCGGTAAATATACGTTCCGACGGAGCTGGGCGCGCTGAAGTTGCAGGGGTCGACATTGGTCAGCTCGAGAAAATCCTGCCCGTGGCGGCCCTCGGCGCGCCACACCTGCACGCTGGAGGGCTCTTTGCTGAACGTGAGCGAGATGGGCACGCTCGCACTGATGGTAGTGGGCTGCAGCGGCAGGTCTTCCGCCGTGACGGGCGGCGTGCGCCGCTCGATCGTCGTGAAAAAGTTCCACTCGTATCCCGCGCGCAAGAGGCTTTTCGGCTCGTTGCCGGGCGTCGAGCCGTTGTTGGACTCCGAACTGAGCGGCGTGCCGTTGCACGACACCGTCAGGATCGGGAGCGCATATTCCGGGTTCTGTGTATCGAGCCACTCTTTGAGCGCGAGCGTCACCGCCGCACTGAGCGCGATGAGCACAGCGCCGATGATGACCTTTCGAATGAATATCTTCGGCATTTTCATGTTGTAAACTCCCTGCCGCCCTGCACTGATCGCGGGCGATTTCCTTTCTTTATGATACAACATCGCGTCATAAAAATCCAGCCGTGCGCATAGTTTTTTGCGAAAGGTGGTTTGCGATATGGCGCTAAGCGGCGAAAAGGCGCGTTTTTCCGTGCGGCGGCTGACGCGGAAGGACGCGAATGCAGCGGCCGCGCTGTACCGGGCGGCGGGGCGCGACACCGCATGGGCGGACGGGCGCGGCATCGCCGCCGCGTGCGCGCGCGGACTTCTGTGCGGAGGCTTCGCGCCCGGGCTGACGCTGTGCGGAGGCCTGTGCGGCGCGGGGCTTTTTCCCGCGCTGCGCGAGGCGGCGGAAAAGACGCAGCTGCTTCCGCGCGGCGCACGGCTGCTTCTCCCGCCCGCGGGCGCTCCGGACGATGGGGGCCTGTTCTTTCAGATCCTCGTTGCAAAGGCCGCGGCGCACGGCGGACCCGTGTGGATGCCTGTTCCCGTCCGGACGGGCGGCGCGATGCTGGAAAACTGCTTCGCGGCGGGCTTTGTGCTGCGCGCCGTGCGGCCGCTGCACGAACTCCGGCCGCATTATTTTTTTGAATGCGGCGGTCTGGAGGTGAAAACCGCGCCCGAATGTAGTATAATGGTTCCAGTGTCGGACACGCTGACGCTGTCGCGCCTGCTGGAAGACGGGCTGCGGGGCGTGGGGCTGCGCGCGCTGCAAGGCGGTCCCGCGGTGTGTCTGACGGATGAGGAAAAGGGCGTGAGACAAGATGAAAGTGGTAATTCTGGAGAGCTATGCGCTGCACGACGGCGATCTGGACTGGTCGAAGCTGCGCGGTCTGGCGGATGAGATCGAAAGCTATCCCCGCACGGCTCCCGAGGAT